>CAYWBI010000135.1:0-10421 GCA_964456445.1 uncultured Calditrichaceae bacterium | reverse complement strand
TCTTAAAGTAAGAAGGGGGCCCTTTTATTTCATTAACTTTTTAACATAATAGCTTAGCGGCTATTTATTAAACGGTATTTATCTATGAATTATCGCTGATTGCTTTAAATTTTATATAGCTGAACAGTAACCATTTCTTATTTGATTGTTTCCATCCGCATTAATACGGAAAACAGGGAAATTATTTTAACAAGGAGCGCATACGATAACTGTTGAAAACGGTTTTTCGTAAAAGACACTTTGCTATGTATTTTCTTCCGCATGTTTTATC
The DNA here is from genome assembly GCA_964456445.1 of uncultured Calditrichaceae bacterium. Lineage (GTDB taxonomy): Bacteria > Calditrichota > Calditrichia > Calditrichales > J004 > CAYWBI01. The sequence continues at coordinate 10,150 of CAYWBI010000135.1, read as the reverse complement.
CATGATTTAAAATTCGATTAAACCCTTTTCAACTTCCGGATAAATTTCATCGATCTTTTCCTGGATTTGGATCGTTTTACTAAGCGCGGTAACAATCCGGCAATAACGTGGCGCTTCGTCCATTAAACGGCCTTTTCTATCCTTTAAATATTTTTGCAAAACCTGATAACCGCCAATGTGAAAATTCCAGACTTGAGATTCGATTCCTTCAAAATATTTATCGTCATTTATATAAATGCAATTTTCATCTTCTGAGTATTTTATTTTTTCGATGCGGTCATTCTCGCCTGTACCCATAAATTTGGCAATTGGCGGTTCAAGCGTTTTGCTTCTTAGTAAATGTAAATCAGCCAACTGTTCCCCGAATTTGCCAAAGGTTAAAAACAGATCATAATTTGAAGTAAAGGGAACACGGGGAAAATCAATTTTTAAAAACTCGGCATATTTTTCACGAAACACATTGCTGTAAAAAACGGCATAAATATAAAATAAGATATCTTCCGGTGCGGGATCTGCACCATAGGCTTTTTTTAAGCTAGCAAAAATATGCGGTTCAATATTGGCTTTTTTACCGTACGCTTCGGCAGGTTCAAAAATCATCATCATGGTTACACCGGGTTTGGTCTCCTGGCTTTTTTTATCGGGGTAAATATAGAGAGGATAAAAATATGATCTTTCTTTTGTTTTATTTGATATTGTTGAATCATCAACAAGCTTGTTTGAAATAAAGGAATGTTGCCATGCCTTTGATGAGATTTGTCTGCATGTTATTAAACCGATATTTTTTTCTAAAATATTTTTCATGACGTCTAGTCTGGGCCAATCAATCAATATTTTTGAATAACATATTTTTCGTGTATCAAACAATCGATATTCTATCTCCTGAAAAGAATCAGCCCAATTTTCATCAGATGCCATTCTCTTTCTCGCTTCAGAAAGTTTCCAATCCCGGTTATCTTTCAAATTATAAGATTGTCTAATTATTTCATCAGGCACGGACAAATTACGGAACTGAACAATTCTGTTTCTCAAGGTATTTTCATCAAATTCAATAACAAAATGATCCCGGTGCGTTTTAATGCCCGTGCTGTTTATGGGGAAAATTTCGTTTATACTTTTCCATCGAAGATAATGCTTAATTTCTTCGGTATGCCTGGGAATGAAAAAATGCCAGGGTGCCTCCGGCTTTAATTCAACAAAATCATCTTTAGAAAATGCATTGGATTCAAGCCAACGGTACTTCTCTTCCCGCAGGCCAAATAAATCTTTATGAAAAACTTTATGCCCCAGTGGTTTTTTATTCTTGATAAAAAGAGAAATAGCTACGCCCTGGCGGATATCGAAAACATTTTCATCTTTACCGCCATCGGGCATCCTTTCCTTTTTTAAACTGTTGCCGTGCAAATCCAGAATATAGATTTCATCATACGTTTTCATCAAACTTTGGCGCATTCCCCGGAAAGTGGGATTATCTAAAAAACCATGATTGGTAATCATACCCAAAACGCCGTATCCGGTTTTCTGAATTTTCCACTGTGAAAAGCGCAGAAATTTAACATAATCATCCTGCAATAATTTGGGGTTGCGCTCGCCTAAGGACTGGCGTCTAACTTATAATAACTCGGAACATCCACGCCATCGACGATATCTTCCTTTAACAACCTTTCCGTCCATTGGTTAAAATTGGCCGAATTTCCGCTATAGGGCGGATTGCCGAGAATCACCAATATGGGATTGGTCTTTTTAACCGCTCCGGCCAAATGGCTTTCTTCACTTAAGGAACTAAGCCCCGGGAGACTAATCTGGTCGATCTCTTCCATTTCCAGCGCATTGGTCAAATACAGCTTAAAGCGTTCATCATCCTTTAATGAACAGCCGAGTTCTTCAAACAGAAAACTCATTTTTAAATGGCCGATGGCATACGGGGCCATCATCAGTTCAAAAGCATAAAAATTCTCTAAAATATGATGCCGTAACCAGTTGTTTAATCCGCCTTCGCCATAATTTGATTTATACTGGTTTGCGGCAACACGTATGGCTTCGGCGGGAAAAGTAAGCGTGCCGCCCGCCGGATCAAGCAATTTAACGTCTTTGTTTGCCAGGCCGGAAGATAAATCAAAATGTGTTTTCAAAATGGAATGGATGGCGCCCACTATATATTTTACCACGGGTTCGGGCGTATAGTAAACGCCCCGCTTTTCCCTGACCGACGGGTCGTAGGCGGAGAGAAACGTTTCATAAAAATGAAGAACCGGGTCTTTGCCTTTTCCCCTGGAATAATAATCCTGCAAAATTTTTTTAACATCGGTTACCTTGAGTATTTCCGCAATATCTTCAACGATTATCTGTAAAGACTTCGGAGGCCGTCCAAGCGAAACAAATTCGAAAACGTCGCGCAAAATCCCGATGGTGCCGGGAATATATTTAAAAGCCAACTCACGATTAAAATCATCATCCGCCCGTGTTCGTGCGGCAAAAAGACCGTAGGTGATCGTTTGTGAATACAGATCGGCAAATTGTTTTTTGGTCAAAGTGGATATGAGATATTTTCTGAATGCGTCAATAAACGAAACAATTTGTTTGTGACCTTTGCTTTCACTTTTCTCAAGTTCTAACTCCACTACTTCATCTCTTAAAAACCGTGTCCGTTTTGCCAATTCCAAGGCAAGGGCTTTGGCCGTTTTAATTTTTGGCAAAGAAAATGAAAAAAACAATTCGATCAGGTCTTTAAATTTTTCAATATTTTCAAGTGGCGGCTTTGTCTTTAATTTTTGTGCGATAAAGGGGCGGGCAATCATAACCCGGGCGCTGCGTTCACCATTGCGGTACAAACGAAATTCGTAGAAATTAGTGAGAACAACATTGGGAAAGGTCGAAATGTACCGTTCCATTTGTTCACTGTTTTCAATGTTGTCTAAATTTGTCACCGAGGGGTCTTTGGCTTCGATGTACCCGGTGATATGATTTTTACCGTCCCAAACCCGGAAGTCGGGATTTCCGGCTTCGGTTTTCTTGGGCAGAATTGTTACCTCAACATTTTTTACTTTTTGAATTTTGGCAATTTCTTTTACAAAAGAGCTTAAATGCTCATAATAACTTTCTTCCCTTGCGTCGCCGCGGGCAAAGGTGTTTGACAGATTTTTTAAATATTTTTCGAGACTGTTTTTTAACAAACCAGATACCCTTAAAAATTATTAGCTTAAACGGTCATTATTTTTAACCGATCATATTATTAATCATCTCTAATTGTTTACTGTACTCTGTGCACTGATATTTATGGTTTCATCTCATAGCTGTCCGCCAGCGGCAAAACTTCATCCTGCCATAATTTTTTAAAACGGGCCTCATCATATACGGGGCGGCCCTGCATCCGTTTGCATAACAGACGTTGTCCGGTGCCCGTTACCGGATGATGGGCCAGCTCCAGGGCATACCGGTTGAAATCGCGCACCATAAAATCGAAGATGGAATCGATCAGTTCGCCGGAAAGTTCCGAGAACCCGGCATTCTCCAAGATAAGCTGGCCATAGACTACCAGGGTAAAAAGCTGCCCCAGCACGAACAGGAACCCAAAGTCTTTTGCCTGTTTTTTGTCCGGACGGGCCGTGGCCAGCATCAGCTTGAATATATTTATCTGTCTGCGAAAAACCTTAACGTTGGGTTGGTTATACTTTTTATAAATCGTGCCATAGTCATGAAACTGAATCCGGCCCAAGCCTTTTGTTGCGCCTTGCTTAAAAAGAAAATCATCATCATACGCGCCGTCCAGCCGCGGTACTGCGGGGAAATTTCCCGGCTTAAAAAAGTAATTCGCCATAAATTTGATGATCAGCGCCATGTTTACATGCACCGTCCCTTCCAGTTTGGGCAGCGCGCGGATATCACGGGCGGCCATCTCAAAAAAGGTATCCTTTTCAAATCCCTTGGCGGCAATCACGTCCCACAATAAATTGATTACTTCTTCACCCTGACTGGTCACCTTCATCTTCTGCACAGGATTGAACAGCAGATAGCGGCGGTCTTCCGCCGAGGCGGCACGCATATAATCCGCAGCGCGTTGCGCAAAAGATTTCATGGCCATCAGCCGGGCATAAGCTTCGCTAAAAAAACGTTTGATATGTGGAAAATCGGTTACAAAATGATCAAACAAACGGCGATGGGAAGCGTGATTGATCGCCTCATAAAAAGCATGGGTGCAAATCCCGATGGAGGCCCAGCCCAAATTGTACTTGCCCACATTGATGGTGTTAAGGGCGCTGTCCCAGGCGTCACGACCGCGGGAAAGGATATCCTCTTTGCGCAGCGGATAATTATCGAGCCGGTATTCTGCCACATAATTTTGGGTATTTACGATATTTTTTACACAGGTGAAATTCTTATGATCCGGGCGTGCGGCAAAAAACACATATTCATCCGCTGCTTCAATCTTGCCAAAGGTGGAAATGATGGCGCCCTTGTTGGCATTCCCGATATAATACTTGCTGCCATTGGCCAGGTAACCTTCATTTTTATCCTTTGTTAATATCATATCGGTTTGGTACAGATCCGCGCCGTGTTCCTTTTCCGAAAGACCAAAGCCAAAGATAGCCCCCTCTTGCAAAAGCCGGGCGGTCTCTTTATGGATTACCGGATTTTCGCCCATCCAAATCGGCCCCAGGCCCAACAGGGTTACCTGCCAGGGGTACCAATAATTTAAACCGTAAAAACCGAGAATCTCATTAAGCTTACAATTGCGGTAAGTGTCCCAGCGGGTATTGCCAGCTGCGCTATGTGCCGAAGGGGTAAGAAAGGTTGCAAAGAGTTTTTCTTTTTTTACAAAATCCAGGAATGCGGTGTACCAAACCCGCTCCTGGTCATCGTGTTTTAATTTTTCCAGCCCCATGGATTCAAAAAAACCGATGGTCTTCAACAGCAATTCCCTGCTTCTCTCATCCAGCTCATTATATTTTTCTTTTTTTGGATTGAAAAAATACATACCGTCCCCTTTTTAAAATACAAATTACGAATTTATTTTTACGCCATCGGCTTTGTGTATAATGTAAGCCTTGCCGCCTATTTTTTCAATTGCCCGGGCAACCTGCTGTGGATTTTGCGGCGCGTAGGCGAACATACAGCCGCCCCCCCCCGGAACCGTTGATCTTGCCGCCAAGCGCACCGGCCTTTTGGGCCGCCTCAAGCATCGCGTCTATTTTTGGCGTGCTTATTTTTGAATAATCCGCCAGAACGCGCTGATGGCGTGTGAGCAAGGCCCCAAGCTGCCGGTCATCCATAGCACCGTTTTCCAACAAAGCCTTCGCTTCACGGGTGATATCCCGATTAAGCAACGCGCCGGTCAGCACTTCACTTTCACTGCTGGTCAGCCAGCGGTCATATTCCGCTACCCGCGCCACGTTTTCATGTTCCAGGTCAAAATTGGGGTTATGTTTTTTGATTTTTTTAACGGCGTTTAACACACCGTCTTTTACGCGGTGTAAGATGGCGTGCGTATCCTTGGGCTGTAGGGAATCACCGAGTACAAAAGGGCCTGTGTTGATGCTCAGCGGTTTTAGCTTTACTGTTTTTCCCGCAAAGTCCTGGTACAGGGTTCCGCCAAGCGCGCTGGCATATTGATCCATCATCCCGCCCGGTTCGCCAAACTCCTGCACCTCGGCAAGATAAGCCACATGCCCGATATAGTCGGATTTCAGTTGCCGTTTGGTAACATTTTCCGCCACGGTCAACAAAAACCGGGTCCAGGCCACACATAGCGCCGATGAAGAAGATGTACCGGATTTTATAGGTATCCCGCTGGTCAGCCGGGCGGAAATCCCATGTTCAAAACGCAACCCTTCTCGGGTTAAAACATTATAAACCGCGCGGAAATAATCCCGCTCCTTTACATAGCGCATTTTATGATCACCCTTTGGCAAAGGCAGCACTTCCCTTTTGCCAATATCCGGCAGATCGATTTCAAATTGCCGTCCGGGGATCGTATGGCCCTGTATCTGCAGCCGCAAGTCGATGGCCTGGGTAATCACCGGCAGGTTTAGATAATCCTGATGTTCGCCAAACAGACAAATCCGACCGGGCGCGGAAACTGAAAAAGTTGTTTTCATTTGTTAATATTCAGCTAAATGATAACTATTGTTTTATATTTAAAAACCAGATTTCACCGGACAATGGGTATGTTTACCTGAACCTTAAATTTTCTTAATGTTTTATTTAAGCTATTGAATCTATACATTTATTGCTTCAGAATTTATCGTCAGTTTATCAGATTTATTTTTTACCGCAAAGTCGCGAAGGCGCTAAGTTTTTTTATGATTTTCTGTACGCCTTCACGGTTATTTGTTAAACGTTACTTATCTGTGACTATCATTGATTCGTTTTAGCATTTGATATAGCTGAACAGTGACTTTCATTTTGTTATTTTCCTTCTCAAATATCCTTCCACCCGATGTACGTCATCGGGTGTATTGATTCCAAAAACCTCCATGGGGTCATCCACGGTTATGGTATGAACCGGCAAACCCTTGTTAATCATCAGACCAATAACATCTGGAAGGTAATATTCACCCTGTTTATTATTTCTATCGATTTTGGGGAGTGCATGATATAAATCCCCTATGTTAAAACAATAATGCGAAGAACTCACTTCCTTAATTTCTTTTTCAGCGGATGAGGCATCTTTTTCTTCAACAATGCCAAATACAGCTCCATCCGCATCACGCAGCACCCGGCCCCACGGTGGCGGGTCATCAAAAACAGCCGTTGCAAAGGTTACGCCCCGTTTTTGCAGACGCTGCTCCGTCCGGAGTTTTTGCAGGGTCGCGCTGCGGATCAGGGGCGCATCACCGACAAGCACCAAAAGGTCACCGTCAAAATCCGCGCACCAATCGGCGGCGGCCAGCACCGCATGACCGGTGCCCTTTTGCCCATCCTGGACGATCAGCTCGAATTCATCCCCCAATACCCCGCGCAGGTCATCTTTAATTCCAGGGCTGACAACCACGCCAATGCCTTGAGGATTCAATTTTTTTACACTGTTTATGATATGTTCAATAAGCGCCTTGCCCTGCAATTGGTGTAAGACCTTGGGTAAATCGCTTTGCATGCGCGTGCCTTTTCCCGCGGCCAGAATCAGCGCCCGGATTTCCGGATATTGGGACATGGTTTTCTTTTCATTAAGTTCAGATATTAAAGGTAATTTATTTTTAAATGATAAAAAAGGGAATTAAGTACAAGGCAAAAGGATTAAGGCAAAAGATAAAAAGATCTTTCCGAACTGCCCTTCGTTGATTTGTTGGCTTATTTGACTTTACTGTTAGGAATATTTCCTCCGGTTGATATAGGCTGAACACCGTATCTCGAGCAAGGAACTCTGAAAAGAAAGCGGAATAAATTAAAAATTTCGTGACAATTAGCATATCATCGTTTACACAAAATTAGCAGGGCATCGTTGACACTAGGGCCTTGTACAAATTACGATTAAACCGTAGTCGAAAATTGCGTTTCCACACTGGCATTTTGAAATTTCTTCTAGTATTTTATTTCAAACAGAATAAAGAAAATTACAATACACTTGGCATTGACAACCATGTTAACAACAAGCTGTATACAAAGTTAACACATCGCTTAAGGCTATAACAATTCTACAGGAATTAAGCGCATTGAATTTATGGTACCGTTTTTGCTCTACCTTCAAAATAGTCTACGTTATAATATAGCAACAGTCTTCATAATTATTCTGTGTAAAAGGTGATTAAGAATTTTCCCATGTTAATTTCGGGTAAAATCTGGAGAGTTTATGAAAAACAATTTACACCATCCAAACAAGAAACACATGCTGTTTTTTTCAATTCTTGTTGTTTTGCTTTCTTTTGACTTGCTTTTTAGCCAAAACAATATTGCACATTCTAGAAATTGGAATATTCCAAATGGCAAGGAATACAAGATTCAAAATGGTATGCCTTTTCTAATTCTAAAAAAGAATCTTCAATTTACTCCAGATCAGAAGACAAGCTTCTCTTTATCGCCCACAACCTTCAGTAAACAATCCCAAACCAAACTATCCGCATCAGATTTATTTCAGCCGGTATCCGGTCCTTACGGCGGGACGGTGCGCAGCATAGCCCTTGGCTCAGATGGCTGGCTTTATATTGGTACAGACGGTGAAGTTTATAGATCCAAAGACAATGGAATGACTTGGGATATGAACCTTTTTCCTTCACAATTGCATAATTTCGTTGAACCGGTCACAGTACTTGGGCCAAATGTTGTGGTTGCTGAAACAGACTGGAACAATTTCATTTCAAGGGATAAGGGCGAAACCTGGGGATATCTGCAATCAGATGCCAGAGGCTTTGCAGTTGATACAAATGGCGTCATATATGCAGGGTCAAGCTATAATGGCGTGAAGATATCAACAGATACAGCAAAGACATGGCAAAATTTCATATTGCCTGGAAAGAAAATCAGAAAGGTTATATTGGGGGGCGCAGGAAGAATGGCATGTTCTGCCGATAGTGGCACATACTATTCTACGGATTCCGGAATTACATGGATTTTTAATTCGTATGATACCATCCCCATCATGATACTCGCCGGGGATAAACACGGCAATCTCTATTCCCCTAATGCCCCTCAATATTCGCAATTGTATCGGAGCAGGGATTTTGGAAAAACCTGGGAGATAATTTCCTTACCGGTCAATGAGCAAAAGTATCGTATTTATGTTGAAAAGAACGGACGTATATCATTAGTAACCTATTCGAAAATATTGATTTCTGAGGACAAAGGGGAAAGCTGGGATGTCATAAACTATAAAGCTTTAACCGTTGGACGGGATGCATCAGGAAATTTATTGGTAGGAAATTTTTATGGACTTCACAAATATAACAGCATAAGTGAAAAATGGACGGATATAAATAACGGCATTCATGCACGGAGAATCGAAGGAACCGTGCATACACCATCCGGGGTGATGCTTGTATTAAGCCTTGGTGAAATATTTAAAAGTACCGATTCGGGGGTCAGCTGGTCAATTGTCAAACCTGATTCAAATGTATTTATTTGGTATTATGCCCCCATCGTATCAACATTAAATGGTAATATTTTTATTGCCGCCCACCTTAATAATTCTTCAGAAATTGGCTTAATTCGCTCAATAGATAATGCTGAATCCTGGGAATCAATCCCGATACTTTCCAATCATTATGCCATTAGCGGAATTACCGAAGGAGCATTGGGTGAACTACTGGTTTCAACTACTATCGGAGATATTTATCGCTCCACCAATAATGGCGATTCATGGGAAAAAGTTGTTGTGAGCAGTTCACATTCAGCAATAAAAGCCATCGCTGCCGACAGCACAGGTAATTATTATGCTGTAAAAGACTCCACAATACTTATCTCCCGGGATGGAACGACTTGGAAATCTATAACTTTTGAGCATGGTTCGGCAGCAATCGCATCAATGTGCATTGATACACATAATGAAGTTTTTTTAGCCACATTGGGTGATGGTGTTTACCATTCCAATGATTTTGGAGAATCCTGGAAACCAATGAATAAAGGCCTGTTTAATCGATATGTAATGAGTACAGTGTCTGATGATCGCGGAAATGTTGTTCTGGGTACTGCCGATGGGATATTTCGCCTGGCCGACTCTGTGGACAGTTGGGAGTATTATAGCGCCGGATCTCCCAGTACTTTTACGACATCACTGGAAATATCACCAGAGGGTTATTTATTTGCCGGAACACAAAGTTTTGGACTGTACAAAAGCATTAAACCACTTACAGCACGAATTTCCCAAACAGACCTTCCCCCAAAAATAACCCGATTTATACTTTATCATAATTATCCGAACCCTTTTAATGATAACACTGTTATTCGCTTCAAAGTCCCTTTTACCGAAGATGTCGAGATAAAAATTTACAACATTCAGGGCCAGGTTGTCTCAGATTTCTTCAATACAGCAATACCGGAAGGAGATTATCGGATCATATGGAAACCTGAACAATTATCCAGCGGGCTTTATTTTTGCAGGATGCAAGTGGGATCATTCTTGACGTTATATCAAAAGACCATTAAACTTATGTACATAAAATAACCCCTGCCTTCTTGGTAGAAAAAACTAATCCAGCCAGGCTATGTCTTTTACATCTTA
>CAYWBI010000134.1:0-10448 GCA_964456445.1 uncultured Calditrichaceae bacterium | reverse complement strand
CGAGCAAACGAAGACAAGTGGTACATAGTTTATTCCTTAGCCCCCGCCATTCTTCCATTGCGGTAGTTTTGAATCGACACAGTCGATTCGCTCCAAAATACTGTGTCGATGCTTTGTTCTTATACCAAAAATTTATATGTATGCGAAAATTGGTGTTTTATGATTTTTTACTAATCCGTTTCATTCTTCCATTACGGTACTTTTGAACCGACACAGTCGATTCGCTTTTTTTGGACCGCATCGACTGTGTCGATGCTTTGATCTTGTACAATAATTCTACAGAGCAAACAAAGACAAGCGGTACATAATTTTTTCCTATCCCCCGCCATTCTTCCATTGCGGTAGTTTTGAATCGACACAGTCGATTCGCTCCAAAATACCATATCCATGTTTTGATCTTGTACAATAAATCTACAGAGCAAACGAAAATTAGTAATTTGTAATTGGTCATTATTAATTATTAATTACTTTCCCTTTTCACTCAGGTATCAGGGCCCGGAGCAAAGGCATACGCCAGGTATCGGTTTGAGGGTCGTACGCTCCAAAACCCGAGGCAAACTCCCAGTAAGCCCAGCCCATGCTGTCCGCTTGGGCCGTTTGCACGATAAAAGAAGTCCAACGCACACGGGAATCCATGTCGGCTTTGTGGTAGGCGCCAAACTCGCCAAGAAATAAGGGCCGCTTATGTTCCAGCCCCCAGGCCTCCACCTTGAAGAAATCCAGTACAATTTTATTTTTTTCATCGGCGGTCCCCTGCCACTGGGTACCCAGCCAGGCATCGCTATCGTCCACCCATTCCGCGCCCTGATGGGTAAAATGGAACGGCTCATAATAATGCACCGTCACAATGGCATTTTCCTCAGAGACCGGAACAACAAGCGTGTTCAGCGCAGACAATCCGCCCCAACCCGCTGTCCCAACGATCACCGTGTGCAACGTATCAATCGAACGGATTACTGTTATGGCCTCGGCCAGAAATCCATTCCAGATATCGGCATCCAGTTTATCATGCGGTTCGTTTAAAATCTCATAAAATACAGATGCCGGGTAATCTTTAAAACGGGTGGAAATTTGTCGCCATAGAGACAGGAATTTTGTTTTCTCCTTTTGCGGTGTGGCAAATATTTCCTGATAATGGTGTAAATCAACGATGGACGCCAAATTATTTTTTTCGGCCTGATCCACTGCCCAGACAACTCGGTCCATAAAATCGGCGTCAATGGTAAAAGGCGAGTCCAGCTCGGTGTGCGCGGAAAAACGTACCGGAATACGCACAGCGCTAAAACCCCTGGCGGCAATCGAATCAAAATAGGACGCTTTAAGTGTAACCCCCCAGTCGCCCTCGTTGGGCGCTTCCAGAAAATTACCGAGATTGATACTTTTGGCCAATAATTTATTCCGGACAAAGGGGTCCGGCTTGGGCAAAACTTTGTCCGGTGGTGTTTTATCCGTCAGCGGATTGGCCGCACAGCCCGTCAGCCAGAAACAGGCCAGGATCGATATTAAAAAACAGGTTCTCACCAGAAAACCGTGTATAAGATCACCAGAATAAGCATTATGGCGTAAGCGCTGATATTGAATATTTCGCCGGTTTTAAAAGTTGCGGCAGTGAGCGATATTCCCCGCGGGTCATCTATACTTTCCGCAGTGGTCAGGCTCACACCGACAATAATGACCATGGTGATAAGCAGGGTATAAAGCATCTGATCCATAAAGGGCAGGTTTACGGCCGGACTTTTTAAAAGCAGGGCAACCAGAATGGATGAGAGTACGCCGATGATTGCCGCCTTGTTGGTGGTTTTTTTCCAGAACAAACCCATCACAAATACAGCCAGAATGCCCGGGCTGACCAAGCCGGTATATTCCTGAATATACTGAAACATTTGTGGAATATTGCCCATCACCGGCGCTAATAGAACCGCAATAACCAGGGCAACCGAAGCGGTAATACGTCCCACACGGACCAGGTTTTTCTCCGTTGATTTTTTATTAAAATAGGGTTTGTAGATATCCATGGTGAATATGGTCGAAGTGGAATTGAGCATGGATGCCAGCGACGAAACAATCGCCGCGGTGAGAGCGGCCAGCACCAGCCCCTTAAAACCGACCGGAACAAATTTACTGATCAACCAGGGATAGGCTTTGTCATAATTTATTGCGCCACCTGTTTTTAGAAAAGCCTGTTGCACGCCATCGATTATCGCGGTACCATGGGGTTGACTAAACATGACAAAGGCCACGATGCCCGGAACGACCACCAGCAGCGGAATAATCAGTTTTAGAAATGCGGCGAAGGCAATCCCGCGTTGTGCCTCTTTTAAGGATTTCGCTGCAAGCGTTCTTTGAATGATGTATTGATTAAATCCCCAATAATACAAATTCGCCACCCACATCCCACCGATAAGAACGGCGATCCCGGGCAGATTAAAATACTGCGGGTTATCCCGGCTCAAAATCATGTGAAATTTCTCAGGCGCAACGGCAAGGATATGCTCCAACCCATGCAAAACCCCACCGTCGGGGGTAACCGCGTTCAATGCCATGACCGAGGTAATTAATCCACCCACAACCAGCAAGGCCACCTGCAAAATATCCGTCCAGGCCACAGCCGACAATCCCCCATAAAGCGAATAGGCCGCTGCAATAAAGGCCAGCATCAGGATGGCGTAAAAGGTCATACCACCATCACCCGTTCCAACGATGGTATCGATGGCCTTGCCGCCAAGAAACAACACGGAAGTCAGGTTTACAAAAATAAACAAGGCGACCCAAAAGACAGCAAGAATGGTTTTTAAATTAGTGCTAAAGCGCTGCTCGATAAACTCCGGTATGGTGTACAGCTTCTTTTCGATAAAGATTGGTAAAAAGTATTTTCCCACGATGATCAGGGTTAACGCAGCCATCCATTCGTAAGACGCGATGGCCAGGCCAATGGCAAAACCCGATCCGGACATGCCGATAAATTGTTCCGCCGAAATATTGGCCGCGATCAGCGAGGCGCCGATGGCCCACCAGGGCAGGGCCTTGCTGGCCAAAAAGTAATCCTCAGAATTCTTCTCATGGCCCTTTTTAGTACGCGAAACCCACAGGCCAAGCCCGATGATAAAAACTATGTAACCGATAAATACACCATAATCGAAAGCTGAAAAATGCATAAAAACCCCTGCTATATGTTCGTGCTGTTTGTTGAATTATTTTTCTACTTTAAAACCTTGCGCAAGATTAGAAACATAAATTTTAAACGCACCCGGTTCAACTACTTTTTTATTTTTCCGGTTTGTAAAAGCAAAGCGTTTCATCGGGATTTTAAAAGTAACCTCCCTGCTTTCCCCGGGCTTAAGATTGATTTTGTTAAAAGCAATCAACTGTCTCGTTGGTCGGGATACAGAACCAACCAAATCACGGCCATAAACGAGAACACTTTCCCGCCCCGCGCGTCCACCGATATTTTTCACCGTGACCCGGACAGAGATGGCCCCATCTGCTTTGCAGCGTTTCTTATCAATCTGCAGGTTTTCATACGAAAATTTTGTATAACTAAGACCATGTCCAAAGGGGAACTCATAATTATAATGATTCTGATCAAATTCCTCGAGGGGTTTGTGGTCATAAGTGACAAAACCATTGGGTGATGCGGGGTAGGTAAAGGGCAGTTTCCCCGAGGGATTTATATCGCCAAATAACACGGCCGCCATGGCCCTGCCGCCTTCCATCCCCGGCAGATAGCCCATCACAATGGCCGAGGCTTTATCTACAATCGGATGTATCACACGGGGACGGCCTTCAAACAAGACCAGCACAACCGGTTTACCTGTTTTATAGGCTGCTTCCGCCAAGTCAATTTGAGCGGAAGAAATGCTTAAATCGTTAACATTGCCCGGAGTTTCACAGTACGCATTTTCGCCTAAAGCCACAATGATAACATCTGCTTCTTCGGCCTTGCTTTGCAAGCTGTTTAAATCCAGGCTTTTCCTGAAATCGGCACCCGGTAGATAAGTTACGTTATCCGTCCCAATTGTGTTTTGTATAGCTCTCAATAATGTTTCTTTTTCTTTAGGATATAATTTCTCTTCATTGCCCTGCCAGGTAATTGTCCAGCCGCCATTCATTGCCGAAAGAAGATTGGCCGTTGGGCCGGTCAGTAAAACTTTTGCATTCTTTTTGAGCGGGAGGATATGTTCCTTGTTTTTCAGAAGTGTGATGGCTTCTCCCGCCGCGCGATAAGCGGTTTCCACAGAGGCCGGCAGCGCAAATTTGTTTTGTAATTTTTTATCCGGATAGGGATGGGCAAACAGATCGGCTTCATATTTAACCCGCAAAATCCGTCGCACAGCGTCATCGATGCGGCTTTGGGGCACCTTGCCTTCCTTTACAAGTTTCAGCAGATGATCATAAAAAGTAAAATCATAGGGCACCATGCTCATGTCCACTCCGGCCATCACAGCCATACGCACAGCATCCTCGGCTGAGGCGGCCACCCCGTCCCGATCATAAAGCCGCTTTATATCCTCCCAGTCGCTGACCACAAAGCCGGTAAAGCCATACTCATTCTTTAAAATATCCGTCAACAAATGATGGTTACTATGGGCAGGAATGCCGTTAACTTCTGATGAGTTCACCATCACGGTACGAGCCCCGGCCTCTACGGCAGTTTTAAACGGCGGCAAAAAGATGTCCCGCATCATACGTTCGGGTATCCAGGCTGGCGTGCGGTCATGACCATTCAGCGGAAAACTGTAGCCTGCATAATGCTTCATACAGGCAAGAACATGCTCACCGGCTGGAGTAGTACCCTCCAGCCCTTTTATATAAGCCTTACCAAATTGACCGACCACGAAGGGGGCCTCGCCAAAGGTTTCAAAAAAACGCGACCACAATGGATTGCGTCCAACACCAAGTACCGGATTAAAATTCCAGGGGATACCGCTTGCGCGCACTTCCAAGGCGGTTATCCGCGCGGCCTCTTTCATTAACAGCGTGTCAAAGGTGGCAGCCATGGCAATGCTTTGCGGAAAAATAGTTGCGTCCCGCGTATAATTTGCCCCATGTATGGCATCGATGCCATAAATTATCGGGATGCCAAGTCGTGTTCCCTTAACCGCCATATTCTGGATGCTTTGGATCATATCCAGCCAGTTTTTTAAAGTATTGGCCTGACCGCCTGTATTCAGGATGGAACCAACATGATGGCCGACAATGGCGTCTCTTAATTTTGCTTTTTCCAGAATATTTACAAACGAACCCACTTCACGCGTCAGGGAGACTGTTTCCAAAGTGACCTGAGTCATTTGACCTACTTTTTCTTCCAGGGTCATCCGGGAAAGAAGTCGGTCAATTTTTTTTTCCGTTTGTTTTTTCAGGGAAGCGGCATTTAAAACAATGTTACTCAGTAATATAATTATCAGCACCCACTTCAATTTCATTCTCATCCTCCAGGAATAACTTAGCGTAATAAGATCATTTTATGTGATTGAAGAAAAACCCGCCCCTTACTTTCCAGACGCATGCGATAAATATAAATTCCACTGGCCAAACCGTCCGCTTTAAAGGTAAGCGCATGGCGCCCCGCTTTTTGCCGGGCATAGACCAGTTCTTCTACCCGCCTGCCCTTTAAATCATAAATGGCCAGAGACACCGTTCCCGCCTGTTTCAGACTATAGGCAATACGCGTGGCCGGGTTAAAAGGGTTGGGGTAATTTTGAAATAAATCCATAGATTTAGGTCTGATTAAACCGTTGTTCCCCTCGAGCGCCGTGGGCGTTTGGTAAACCGTAATGGCATTTATTAGCGGCCGATCAACCCAATTACTGAAATGAATGTCCATGATCCCGTCCGTCACGGGAAAATCGGCAACGGTAAGCGTGTAGGGTTGATGCAATCCGGCGACCAGTTGCAGGTCAAGCGCCCTTGCAACAATGGAATCTTCCAAAACAACGTCAAAAAGCCGCTTCCCCGCTTGCTGGTATTGGCTTTCCGAAAAGTTTAAGGCCACAGTATATCGCCCCGGCGCGAGACGGATTTTATATTTGGCCAGATTGTTCAACTCTTCCCGGTAAACGACGTCCATATTGGGGTTATTGACATTATAATTATTGACGATTTGATTGTAACCGTCCATGTGGCCATACTCGGCGGCCGGGCTCCAAACCTGGTCGGCAAGCGATCCCGCGTCTGCGCTTAACGACCCGGCATTAATTTTAAACGGCAGGCCCAGCGGCACGGCGTTTATCAAATCGGTGAGGGTATAGCTTTGTGTATTCGGCGGTTGGGCATAATCGGCCATGTTAAAGGCCACCATGGTGGAAGCGCCGGAAAAATCCTGTGGCCGGACCTTGAGCAGTACCGTTTGGGAATCCGGCAACAATCGGGCGGTGAGGATTTGAAAGTTGCCGACGCCGTAATTGCCTGTATTTTCTGCCGGGCCGCGCGCTATTTCCTCGGAAAAGCGGGCCCGTACGGAATCGCCCTGCAAACGTGCCCAAAGCAATACCGGCGCGCTCTTATCGGTTAAGCCTGTATGCGTTTCGTCGGTAAGGCATAAAATCATTTTACTGTTTTTATAAACAATGTTTTCCGGCAGGAAATCGACCAGGTTGCCGTTAAAGGTGTGCGTGGCCTTTTGCCAGCGGTTACCATCAAATTGATCAAAATCATCCCGCCATTGCAGAGAAAAATCATTGTTAGTCCCACGGTCCCCGGCACCGGGCGTATAGGCCGAGTAGCTGACCCAATCGTAATAGGAAAAACGGGGCAACACGTCGGCATTCCAGTCCCCCACCCAGGTGGCGCCGTCCGAGGCCCACAGGTTCATCATAATTTTTTGCGGTGAGTTCAGGGTTTGAACATGCGCGCCAGTCTGCCGATAGACTTCCGCCCCGTCGATGAACCAGGCCACATAGTCCGACGTCCATTCAAAGGCGTAGGTATGGTAAGCGGAGTGCGGATCAAACCGGGTAAAATGGTGACTGCTATAAGTAAGCTGACCGGGAACGATCGTTGTTAATTGCACATCGTCTGTATAGCGGCCAAGGATTTCAATATCGATTTCGTTCCATTCGGCGAGGGAAGTGATTTCATGATAGGTAAACAGCGAGGCTACGATGCCATTGCCCTCTGCAGGCATAAATCGTGCATCAATACGACCATAGGTGTAAGTTTCCCTGGTACGTAGTTCGGCACCCTTATATATTTTTGCAGAAACAAACTGAAGCCCTACTACCAAAGTCAATAAAATAATTTTCATTGATTTTCCTCCATACGGCGTCCGTAATCCAATTGGTTATGCGTTGTTAAAAGTGGGAATTCCGGAACCACAACAGGAAAAGCCTCCTTTTGGCGTAACGCAAACATATCGATGGATGTCAATTTGATTTTCCCGAATGCCTGGGTATCTATAAATATTTGCCGGGAATATTTTTGACGGAGTGTGTTCAAAAGCGGATCGATTACTGATTTAATCCGGGCATAATTTTTCACAGACGCTTGCGTTTTTTCACCAACTAATTTTTCCCTTTGATGCAGCGCCAGTAAATTATCACGCCAGATATTCATCTCCCTTGTTACCTGCGGATTTTTGTCCAGCATCTCAAGATACGCCTGACGGGTAATAACTTTGTCACGTAGCATATCCACTATGGCCAGTTTAAACTGATTTGCAAATTGACTCTTTGGCATCTTGCGGTTTCGAAAGACCAATGGATGTTTTTGCATAGCCTGTTCAAAATCTGCAATACTCCATTTTTTCCCGGAAAAGCTAAAAAATGTTTCATCTGCCAAACGATCAAATAATCCGTTTAAATCATTTAGTGTCATTTTAGAATCATCTTTATTCCATAGTTTTTTATTGAATACCTCTTTACGCTCTTTTTCGTTTTGGAAATAAAATGGAGCAATGGCATTTACAACCGATTTGAAAACAGGTTTATTAAAACGAACGGATTTACCATGCATCAATTCGGCAATATTTCTGCTATACAAATCCATCCCTATAATTTCCCGGATACGTTTTCCAACATCATTTAATAATTGGCGGGATTCCTGATCCGATACAACCACATGGCGCATCCACCCCTTGATCTTCAGAACAATAAATCGCTGTCCATCCAACTTTAAGGGTCCGATAATTTCGCCCTTGCTGTGGTAATCAAAATACAGAGTCTTTATAACATCATCTGAAAGCGGCGATTGAAAAGTAATTTCCATGGATTTTAGCGAGTCATTGCTTTGGAGCGATTTGGATAGAGTTGAACCAGGATCATTTAAATATGTCTTTATCTCCAGGGCTTTTTCTTTAGAATCCGCACCCAGGATATTAACCTTATACTTACGTTGGGCTAATAATGCTACCTGATTTATAAATTGAGAATCTGGTTTTACCAAAGCCTGTCCATGCTGGTATTGATACATTCTGCGCATGATTTGTTCTTTGCGGCCCGCCAAATAATTTTCTACCTGCGGATTTCTCAGTAAAACGCTGTCTTCTCCTGCCTCAATTGCCAGTAATTTTTCCGCGATAAGACTGTTTAAAACGATCTTTTTAGATATGTAGTCGTCTTTTTTGCACCATACCGGGCGTATCGTGTATTCACTACGCTTGATAAAATCATTGACAGAAATTGTTTTGCTCCCGACCCGGGCCAGAACCACTTGTTGTTCCGGTGGAACGATTTTGCTACAAGCCCAGAACAATATCAGAAAAAGAAGTACCCCTTTTCGCATATAATTTTTCCCTAAAATCGAAAACCGAGAGTGTAAGCATTCACTTTTCCAAGAAGCCCCATATCACGATAGACATAATCAAAACGCAGGGCGACATTTCCAAGAATATATTTTTCCACACCGGCGCCCAAAGCCAGGCCATATTGTGAATCAGTAAGAAACAAACCTTTATATCCGCCCCGCAAAAAAAACTTACCCATACCCGGAGCATTATAGGCATATTCCCCACCGATATTTATCGATTCGGCATTATTATTGGGATGAAGGGCATCAACGGCAATTGCAAGCTGCTGATTCTCCGTCTTTATAACAGTCAATGCCACACCAAGCCGGAACATTAGAGGAAGCTCCCAGCCTTGAAGTTGAAATTGTCCCGGTGTATTGGCAAAATTTCCAGACTGGTCCGGTAGAATATCGATGGGGTAGGTAAGATCAAGCCCATCAAATTTCATGCGGGTACCATAGTTTGAAATACTCATACCGATACGCAATCCATTCTCACGTTTTCCGTCAGGAGAAAAGAAACGCGTGTTTATTTTAACGCCCAGATCCAGAGCAAGGGCATTGGCGCTCATATGCCAGATATTCATCCCCACATATTTCCCGGAAAGGCCAAAGGCAAACCAGTCGGTAAGTTTACGGGCAAAGGCAAGACTCAATGCATAGGTATTTGCGGAAAATTGTTCACCGGTACCTTCCTGAAAATTTACCGTTGTCACATCCATCTGGCCATAGTCACCATAAATAAGTCCCAGTCCAATTACACCAATATCCGGGATCACAACCCCAACACTGCTAAAAGACATGTTGATATCGGCAACCCAGGGCTGCACAGAGAATTGCGCTTCGTTTTGAGTAAGATATGCAAGACCTGCCGGATTCCAATACAACCCGGAACTGTTATCGCTCATCGCGACATAGGCGTCGCCCATAGCAGTAGCGGCACTGCCAAAGCCTATTTCCAGTAAATCGGCTGTAGTAGTGCCTACGCGAAAAGGCCTATTCTGCGCTGCTGAAAGCAAGGGCAAAATTAATATTAGTAAGAGAGATATCATATATTTCATTTTCATACGCCTTTTCTTATTTCACAATTGCGAATTTACCGATACGGGTATCACCCGTTTGGGTCGCTTTGACATGATAAATATACATCCCGGCGGCAACTTCCAGACCCTCATTGCTAAGCAGATCCCAAAATGCGGTGCCGTCTTCAGCAGGATTACTTACATCGATCCGGTCAACCAAATTTCCTGAAACGGTAAATATTCGAATGGTGCATTGTGCCGGGATATGGGTGAACATCAGTCGACGTGGCTGATTTAAAAACGGCGATGGTACAGCCTGTTCCAGTGAGTTAGTTGCCACATATGGGTTTGGTACAACCCGGATATCCTTCATCGTGGAGGTAATCGCTGCTAAATCTTCCTTGGGGGCACTGTTCACCTTAAAACTCAGGGTGTCCGTTACCCAGAATGGACGGTTATATGTAATCCGATATACATCCCCCGCTTTTGGCAAAAAACTACTATCCGGTACGCTCTTAAAATCCATGCTAAAAGCCGTACCGGCATAAAAGCCGCGGTTGTTCAAATAACCGACCAAAACGCGATCTTCCAGGATATCAAATACACCATTCAGATTTTCATCAACGCCTACCATTTCCAGCCTGGGGTATTGTCCCATGGAATCAGGAAATGATTTATTTTCTACATAAAAATTATAGGGCAGCT
>CAYWBI010000133.1:0-10451 GCA_964456445.1 uncultured Calditrichaceae bacterium | reverse complement strand
CTTCTGAATTTTCTTTGCTATCTAAGTATTTACCCACACAAAACCCAGTAGAGCCATATTTCCTAATAGTATTATTGATTTAATTATCATCTTCGGTCATATCGGACAACTTTGTAAAATAAATGATCAATTTTTCCATTATACACTGCATTTTTAAACATCAATACGTTTTGGCCGAATTGTAACAAGGATAGAATTAAATGTTTATTCGGATTAAAACCAATGATGGAAAACAGCTTGGCTACTAATGGTCCAGTACCTCAGGCAGAATATGATAACCTGTCCCAAAAAATAACCCAATTGCTCAATGCGGTATTTTATGCCAGTAATGAGCCCATGATGCTATTGGACAAGGATGGCTATGTTCTCATTTTAAATGAAGAAGCTGAAGTGGTATTCCGTTGTGAAGATGTTGAAATCCGTGGGCAAAAATTTTCTCAGTTTATCCCTGAACAGAACCGCTTACGTTTTGACGCTTTGTTGTCAAAATTTGCAACGACCGTTTCCGAAGGCAGCACACCCATCGAAAAGATGGAAATATCGGCCCTGCGGCACAACGGGCAGAGCTTTCCAATGGAACTATCACTTTCCATAAGCAAGTTTGACGATGAGATTTTTTTTATTGCCATTATCAATGATATCGCGGAAAAACGTCGTTCCGAGGTTGAAATTAGTATGCTGGCCCATGCCATGATGAGTATCAGCGAAGGCTTAACCATAATTGACCTGAATGGACATATCATCTTTAGCAACAATGCCTTCCAGAAAACTTTTGGATACACCCGTGAACAACTTAACAACTTTCCAATTGATAAACTTTGCGATTCAAACTCCGCTTCATTGTTCAAAAATGAAATCCTTCCATTTTCCATCAAAAGTTGTTGGGACGGAGAAGTTTATTGCAAACGCAAGGACAAAAGATTATTTCCTTACTATCTTTCGACTTCTACAATAAAAGATGATTCGGGCAAACCTGTACTTATTATTTGTGTGGGACGGGACGTCACCGAGCGAAAAGGCCTGGAGGAACAATTACGGCAAGCCCAAAAAATGGAAGCCATTGGACAATTGGCCGGTGGGGTTGCGCATGACTTTAATAACTTGCTTGTTGTAATTTCCGGCTATAGCAACGGCTTGCTCAATGTTCTGGACAAGGACAGCGCGGAATTCAGAAAAGTTAAAGAAATCCATAAAGCCGCGGATAGGGCCGCATCGCTTACCCGGCAGCTACTTGCCTTCAGCCGTAAGCAGGTCTTACAATTGGGCTTGATCAACCTTAACGATCTTATAAAAAATCTTGAGAAAATGCTTAAAAGATTAATTGGGGAAAATATTATTTTAAAGACCCGGTTAATTGACAACCCGGGCCTGATTGAAGCGGACGCCGGTCAGATAGAGACCGTAATCATGAATCTTGTGGTTAACAGCCGGGACGCCATGCCTGATGGCGGGCAACTACTTATAAGTACCGAAAGATATACGCTGGACAAAACACGCATCTTAAACCACGACAGCATCCCTGCGGGCAAATATGTTGCCCTTAAGATTACCGATACGGGCGTAGGTATGAGTTCTGAAACTCAAAATCATATTTTTGAACCCTTCTTTACAACAAAAGAGCTGGGCAAAGGGACAGGGTTAGGACTTTCCACTGTTTATGGAATTGTACAACAAAGCGGTCTGCATTTAGAAGTTGATAGCCACGAAGGCCAAGGGACTACTTTCCGTATTTTATTTCAGTTAAAAAAAGAAGATGAAGGGCCCCGGGCAGAGATCGTCAAAACGGTCATGAACAATGACCTTAAAAAGGAAACCCCTGTGCCAGGCAGTGAAACCATTTTGGTTGTGGAGGACGAAGAGCAAGTACGTGAACTGGTTTGTGAAATGCTGGAAACCTATGGTTATAAAATCATCGAAGCGGTTAATGGCCGGGACGCAATGGGCAAATATACGGAATACCGCGACGCCATTCAGCTTATTTTAACCGATGTGGTGATGCCCGAGATGGGCGGTAAAAAACTTATCGAAAATCTGAGCAATTTTAAAGAAGGAACAAAAATTTTATTCATGTCCGGCTATACCGACAATGCCATTGATGAACAGGGCATCCTTGACCCGGGGACACAGTTTATTCAAAAACCTTTTTCACCCATGGATCTGCTTAAAAAAATCCGTGTAATACTGGAAAGCTAAGTTTAACATTTCGGCAGAAAACAACCAACATCAGACTTCCTATCTTCCATGATCCGATGGCGTTGAACATTCCCTCATTATTCTTTTTTTCAATATCCAATAAGCAACGCTCATCCGTTGCCGGGCTGCTTTTACAGTTTTGATCTCCTGGCCATTTATACCCAGGCATATCGATCCGCCGCGTTCTTCAAATGAAAATTGAATATTGTTTATTTGTTTTTCGTTTTAATACCCAATACGCAATACGCAACGCTCATCCATTGCCGGGCTGCTTTTACAGTTTCGATCTCCTGGCCATTTATACCCAGGCATATCGATTCACCGCGTTCTTCAAATGAATATTGATTATTGAATATTGTTTATTCGTTCTTCGTTTCAATATCCTATGTGCAGCGCTTATTCTTAACCAATCTTGTTTTCTCTGGACAAAAGAATAAAAAGGAAAAGGGACGGGAGTGACCCTTTTCCTGTAAGGCTGACCAAAAAACAAATCAGTCAACCTGTTTACGTAAAAATGTCGGAATATCTAAATCATCCGGATCATTTGGTATGGTGGGCCCATCGCTTAAATCAAAAAATTGCAGATGCCCCGAATTATCTTTCACATTATTTAGGCGCTTTTTCCGTTTAAAAGTCGGGCGATCGAGTTCGTTAAAATTATTTGGTGCAAACGTCCCCTCTCCCTGGAAAAGTTGAGGTTTAGCTTTTGGGCGCTGCAATTGCTCGGCCAACTGGGCGTCTTTGTTAAATCCGGTTGCGATCACCGTCACGCTAATTTCATCCTTCATATCCTCGTCGATCACCATGCCCCAGATAACATTACCGCCATCACCCGCCGCTTGCTGAACAAGCGTGGCCGCTTCGCCGACCTCGAACATACTTAGCGAGCTGCTACCAGTTATGTTTATAAGGATGCCGCGTGCCCCACTTATTTCGGCGCCGTCCAACAACGGGCTGGTTATTGCCTGTTCGGCTGCAGCAATGGCACGGTTCTCACCGCTGGCCACCCCGCTGCCCATCAATGCTTCTCCCATGCCCGCCATGATGGTACGGATATCCGCAAAATCCAGATTGATAAACCCATGCACATTTATCAGATCAGAAATGCTTCGCGTGGCGTCCAATAAAATCGAGTCAACGGTTTGGAAAGCCTCGATAACCGGCGTGGTCCGTTCAATTATCGAGAATATGCGTTCATTGGGGACAATAAGCAGCGTATCGACCCGCTCACGCAGGGCAGCGATACCCCGTTCAGCATTGCGTTGGCGCACCATGCCTTCGAACGTAAAAGGCACCGTTGTGATGGCAACGGTCAGCGCTCCCAGATCCTTGGCAATTTCCGCCACAATCGGCGCCGCGCCTGTCCCGGTGCCACCGCCCATCCCACAGGTTACAAAAACCATATCTGCGCCACTAAGGGCGTTGACCACATGCTCTTTGTCTTCTTCAATAGCGCGCATCCCGGTTTCAGGATTGGCCCCGGCGCCAAGCCCTTTTGTCAGTGCTTTACCGATTTGGATTTTTTTCTGGGCCCGGCTTTTATCTAAATCCTGCGCATCCGTATTTACAACGATAAATTCCACGCCTGAAAGCCCGGCCTCGATCATCCTGTTTATTGCATTGCCACCGGCGCCGCCAACACCTACAACCTTGATGCGGGCGGACTGTTCTGCTAAGTTATCGAATTGTATCATGATATTCTCCCGTTTTGTTACATGATAAGTTTTTAATTATGTCTAATGCCAAAATGTTATTTAAAAAATTCTTCAAACATATTTTTTAACCGGTCAAGGACCCAGGCAAACCCTGTATGATCCCGTCCATCGGGTTCGATGCCTTTTGTTATTGCATATTGGATAAGACCGACGCCCGTGGCAAAAATTGGGCTGTCCACACTTTCTACAAAACCGCCGCTTACCCGGGGTTTACCAATTTTAACCGGCATACCGAAAACTTTTTCCGCCAGCTCCGGGAGTCCCGTTAGTAACGCCGCACCACCGGTAATAACCACCCCAGCGCTTAAGAAGTCCATAATTTTTGATTTTTCCATTTCCTTCAGACTGAGTTGGAGCATTTCCTGCATCCGTGGTTGAATTATCCCGGAAAGCAACGCGCGGGAAATCTCCCGTGGTTTACGTCCGCCAACACCGGGTACGGATATCAATTGGTCTTCATCAATCATGGATTGCATGGCAACGCCGTGCTTTATTTTTATGGCCTCGGCCTGATCCACCGAGGTTCGCAAACCGTGGGATATGTCATTGGTCAGATGTTCTCCGCCAAGACCGATAACCGATGTATAACGGATACTGCCGTCAAAAAAAACAGCAATGTCCGTTGTCCCGCCACCGATATCTACCAGGGCAATGCCCAGATCGCATTCATCTTCATCCAGTACAGATAGGCTGGAGGCATAAGGTTCCAGAACAATCTCGGCAACATCATATCCGGCCTGATCGATACAATTGGTAATATTTTGGGCAGATGCAACAGCTGCTGTAACAATATGTACTTCGGCTTCAAGACGGGTGCCAGACATGCCAACAGGACTTTTAATCCCTTGCTGGTCGTCAACGCAAAACTCCTGCGGGATCACATGTAAAATTTCACGGTCCATCGGCAGGGCAATAGCACGCGCGGCGCCAATGACCCGTTTTACATCGTCCTCCGTGACAATTTTATTTGGGCTGCTGACCGCAATAACCCCCCGGCTGTTCATTGAGCGGATATGGTCCCCGGCGATTCCCGCGTAAACCGAAGTAATTTTCTGTCCGGCCATCATCTCGGCTTCGTCCAAAGCCCGTTTAATAGATTTCACGGTTTGTGGTATATTGATAACCACACCACGTCTCAACCCATGCGATGGCGAATGACCGACGCCAATTATATTCAACCGGCCATATTCATCCAGTCTGCCAACAACCGCGGCGATCTTTGTCGTGCCCATATCCAGGCCAACGATTATATTATCCTTGTTCATCCTCTCTTCTCCCGTACTACAATTTGGCCGCTAAACCGTAAATCGATATAATCAATCTTGCTAAGACGGCCAAAGTCTGCGTAATCGTGTAAATATCCTGCCGCAACAAAAAGTTGGGAAAGACAATCTTTATAATTTACCCGCAAAACCGTTGGCCCCTGATTTAAATGAATCTGCAAAAACCGTTTGTCCGCACAATTCAGTTCCGATACCAATTGTGGAAAGGGGGTTTTCATCTCCGAAATTTCCGTTAACAACGCCAATACTTGTTTTATACGCGGGGAGGTTGTTATCCGGCCTTGCACACCAATATTCTCTTTAACTCCTGTTATCACCGGGAAATCCCAGCTCTTGCTCAATCGCGGGATGGGCATGATAAAACCCGTTTTATCGATCAAATTGAGACCACGCCCATATACAAAGGCCACCGGTTTTCGTTCTTCCACGCGGATGCGCAATGTTGAAGGCAAACTGTAAACGGCGCCGGCAGCTTTGATATATGGTGATTCAAGCAGTTTCCCTGCTACGTTATCTACCTGGACAGCCAACAATTTTTCACCTTTTTTCACACCGATCATACGCAAGATTTCTTTTCGGCCAAGCAGTTCATTTCCGCTGATATGGATATCCTGCACCTCAAATTCAGACTTTATCGTTTGTAGATGTTGGCTTAAGGCATGATAGGCATAACCGCTTAGCGAAAGGGCGCTTATTACCAACAGATAAGAAACAATCGATTTAAAATTTTTACTTTTTTTACGTCGCATCGTTTTCTTCCATGATTATTTTACGGGCCTCATCGCCATACTTCCAGATATCACCGGCGCCCATGGTCATAAGTATTTGACCCGGCCGGTAATGTTTTACAATGGCATTTGTTATTTCCTTTTTATCTTCAAGCACCTGAACAAAATTTCCGCCTTTTTTTTCACGGATCACCCGCCCGATCAAGTCGGCGCTTACTCCTTCTATCGCTTCTTCCCGGGCGGGATAAACAGGCGCCAGAATAACAGAATCCGCAAGGGCCAATGCCGCGCCAAATTCATTAAAAAAATCCCGTGTACGACTATACAAGTGTGGTTGAAATATCACCGTAAGTTTTTCCTGCCAGCCCTTGCGCACTGCCTGGATCGTTGCCGCAACCTCACTTGGATGATGCGCGTAGTCGTCCATAAAAATACATCCCTTATACGCGTTCATTATCTGGAAACGTCGCTCAACCCCCTTAAATGCCTGCAATCCCACGGCAATTTTTTCAAATGGAATATCTATTTCCAAGCCAACGATGATGGCGGCCAGGGCATTTCTTACATTGTGCATGCCGGGTACGTTTAACTTAACCCGGCCTAAATTTTTACCATTCAAAAGCACATCAAACATGCTGTGCATTCCCTTAAAAGAAATTGAACCCGCACACACATCCGCCGGATTTTCTATACCGTATGTCAACACCGAACGATGTATTGCCGGACGAATATCCATAAGCCGTTCATCATCTGCGCAGAGTATTACCAGTCCATCGAGCAAGGTTTGGTTCGCATATTCTGTAAAGGTCGTCTTTAAATCATTCAGGTCTTTATAAATATCGAGATGGTCTTCTTCAAGATTTGTTATTACGGCAACCGATGGTTCCAGTGTTAAAAAGGAACGATCATATTCATCGGCTTCGGTGACAAAATAAACGCTGTTGCCAAGATGTGCGCCGCTTTTTCCTCCCTGCATTACACCGCCGATAACCGCCGTGGGATCCAGCCCCGCCGAGACCATCATCTGGTCGATCATCAGGCTCGTGGTGGTTTTACCGTGTGTACCGGCCACACCGATGCCAAAATGACGTTTCATGAGTTGGCCCAATAATCCGGCACGCCGTATTGATTCGGTTCCCAGCCTTTGGGCAGCCATTCTTTCGGGGTTATCCGAATGTACGGCCGAGCTAAAAACGAGATAATCCGCTCCTTGCACATTCTCTTGCTTATGGCCGATATAAATAACGGCCCCTTTTTTTTCGAGCTCAGCGGTTTGCGCATTAGCTTGTTTATCCGAACCGGAGACATGATGCCCCTTAGCAAGCAGTAATCCCGCCAGAGAACTCATCCCGGCGCCGCCGATACCGACAAAATGATAATTTTTTGACTTATCCCTCAGCTGCATCGCCACCATTATCCCCATACATAAATTGGTGCATTTTTTTGTAATCCGTAGTTAATAATTACTCATTGCCAATTTTTAAAATTTTTTCTGCGATATAATCCACTATTTTATCCGCGGCGTCCGGTCGGGCCATGCGGCTCATCCGTACGGCCATTTCTTTCAGTTTTTCAGGTTCGCTCAACCATTCGCGCATGATGTTTAATGCGCTGTCCGCCAGGTTTTCATCATCTTCAATCAGTACGGCAGCCCCGCTATGTTGCAGACTTTCGGCATTTTTAAACTGATGATTTCCGGCGGAGCCTTTAAGCGGCACCAGCATTGCCGGCAATTCGGCTACCGCAAGCTCAGAAATACTCATTGCCCCGGCGCGGCACAGGGCAAAATCCGCCGCTGCATAAGCCTGCCACATATCATCGATAAAAGGAACTATTTTCATTTGTCCGCGGCTTATATCAGCGGAACTTTGTTTATATTTCTCATACTCCAGGTTTCCGGTTTGCCATATAACCTGCAGGTTCATCGGCAGACCCGTTTTGCAAATAATGTGCATTGCTTCGTTCAAGCTTCGCGCGCCCTGGCTTCCGCCAAAAACGAGCAATGTGGGTTTATCCGCATCAAAGCCGTACTGTTGCAACGCTTCCTTCCGTCCGGGCAATGAACCAGGAATGTTCAATGGATTTCCCGTATCCACAACCGTCGTTGACTCCGGCAGGAAACGGGCTACCTCACTGTAAGCCACAAACACCGCCCTGGCCCCCGCTACCAGCCAGCGTGTTGTCACACCGGGAAAACTGTTTTGTTCCTGCAAAACAAACGGAATACCGAGATGTTGCGCTTGTTTTATCACAGGTCCCATTACATAGCCGCCGCTGCCGATAAGCAAATCCGGTTTAAAACGCCTTAGCGCCCTACGGCTTTGGGCCATCGCCAAAACTACCCTGAAGGGAAACAACAGGTTTTCCAGGCTTACCCTGCGTTGAAAACCACGTATATTGATCAACTGCAACTTATACCCGGACTCCGGGATTTTGCGGGCTTCAATACCACGCTTGGTCCCAAAAAACAATGCTTCACAGTCATATCTTTTTTCAAAGGCCTTTAACAAATTTATGGCAGGATATAAATGCCCGCCTGTTCCGCCGCCTGCCAGGGCAATTTTAAGTGTTGGTCGCATTTTATTGTGTCCTGATGACAGCCGAGTTTAGCTCGTCACGTTGCAGGTTAAAGTTATCCAAACCGCTCTCCCCCGCCCCCCGGACATGACGCGAAATATTTAAAAGGACGCCAAGGCTAATCCCCATAAACACCATATGCGAACCGCCATAGCTTATAAACGGTAAAGGCAGACCGGTCGCGGGAACAATTCCCGTAACAACCGCAATATTCATAAACGCATAAAGTGTAATGTTCAACGTAACCCCAAGGGCCAGAAACTGGCCGAATCCATCGGGCGCCTTGCGTGCAATTTTTAATCCGTGATATAAAATCACAATAAACAAGATCAGTATGATCGTAACCCCGATATAGCCGAATTCCTCACCAATGATCGAAAAAATAAAATCCGTATGTGAGTCCGGGAGAAAAAACAATTTTTGCTTGCTCTCACCAATGCCATTGCCCCACAGACCGCCGCGTCCGATGGCGATAATGGATTGTTTTACCTGGTAGCTGGCTGAAAGCGGATCACCGAAACTTTCCAGCCAGGAGCGGATACGCGCCATATGATAAGGCCTCCAGGTAAGATAGGCTATTCCTAAAGGCACCAGGGGCAATACACCGGCAAATAAATGACCAAGCTTTATCCTGCTTACGAACAACATGCAAAAAGCAATTAAACCAATCAGCAAGGCGGTACTCAAATCCGGTTGCATCAGAATAAGACCAAGAATGGTTCCGAGTACAATAAAAACGGGTACAATATTTTGTTTAAACGTTCGTTTTTCCAGCCCCCTGGCCGATAATTTTATCGCCAAAAAATAGATGACGGTCAGCTTGGCCACCTCCGATGGCTGAAAACTCCCGAAGCCCATATTATACCAGCGATGGGCGCCTTTGATGCTACGGGTAAAAATCAATACGCCAACCAGCAAAATTACCGTTCCGGCAAATGCCAACATGGAAAGATGTTCGAATTCAAATTTCTGATAATCCAATTTTGACAACCCTACTGCAAATAGAATTGCCAGCGCCCCCCAAAGCAATTGCCTCTTAAAAAAATAGAAGATCGAATGAAAGTGCTCACGGGCATACATCGAGCTGGAGCTGAACACCATAACCTCGCCAAAAATAATAAGCGCAATGGCGGATATGGCTATGATGATATCTACTTTTCCGCGGGTATTTTTCATTTTAGTTGCGCTCCAATTTTTTAACAATTGCCTTAAACTGTCGTCCCCGCTGCTCATAATCCGTAAACATATCAAAACTTGCACAGGCCGGTGACAGCAAGACGACATCCTTCGCGTGGGCATGTTCTTTAGCTGTTTCAACCGCCTCCCCCAGGGAAACAGTCTTAAATATTGGTACTGTCCCATCCCAGGCCCGGGCCATCTTATCCGTTGCATCACCGATAAGAACCAGGACGCGGACATGGTTTTTTATTACATCGCGCAGCCGTGTAAAATCGCTGCCCTTATCCTTTCCACCGGCGATAAGTATAATGGGGCTATCAAAACTTTGCAGGGCATAATAAAGCGATTCCACCGTTGTCGCCTTGGAATCATTTACAAAACGCACATTATTTATAACCGCTACATTTTCCAGACGGTGCTCCACACCCTGAAAAGTTTTCAAAACATCCCGGATATCTTCAAGTGCAACACCGGCCTTTTTAGCTGCGAGGGCGGCGGCAAGGGCATCCATATAATTGTGCGCACCGGAAAGTTGCATTTGCTTTACATCAATAAGTTTTTCGCCCGAAAGGAATAAAGCGCCCTGAGCGAAATATCCACCATCTTTAAGCAAATGTGTTATGCTAAAGGATTTTTTTTGTACGTTCAGATTTTCGCTACGGGCGGACAGCAGCGGATCATCGGCATTATAAACAAGCATATCCGTGGCCGTTAAATTTTTTGTAATACGCCATTTTGCATCCTGATAAGCCTGATACGAACTGTAGCGGTTCAAG
>CAYWBI010000132.1:0-10542 GCA_964456445.1 uncultured Calditrichaceae bacterium | reverse complement strand
TTGTTGGGCAAAGCTTCTAACTGGGCATTATAATTGTTCACTACATCCTGAAGGGCGTTTATTTTTGCCGTGTTGGCACGTATTTCCGCACCAATGTTTATAAGCTGTGCGATCAAATCCTGCGCCAGTTGAAAAGGGTCTTTTACAAGGCTCGACTGCGAAAGTTTTTGTGCCTCCTCATTCAATTTTTCCCTTAATGATTTTACCCTATCATCATACTGTTTCAACTGGCTGATAAAGAATTCTTTATTGACGCCCTTTGCCTCGGCATCTACCGCGGATTCAAATTTGGTTTTTTCTCCAACGAGTTTTGCCAGTTCCTTTTGCAGGGTTTCAATATACGGGGTGGAAATTTCACCTATTTCGGTTTTTAAGGTTTCCCGACGTTTAGCAATTTGTTTTTCCAGGGAGGCCTTCATCTCGAGCCCCGCCTGTAGTTCAACGCGGGCCTGTTCCAACTCGGCCCCGGCATTGGATGCCCGCGTTACCATTTCCTTTGTTTCATCGTCCAGGCTGGCAACGCCGTTTTGCTCCTGATAATCTCTTAACAACTCCTCGGATGTATTGAGTTCCTGTCCCTTCTTTTTCAGTTGCTCCTCTAAAAAACCACGCAGGTCTTTTATCTCGCCGCGATTATACTCGGAACTTGAGCTTTGATATTGCTCGGCAATGGTGTTAACCAGAAAAGCCGCCTCAAAAGCAGACGGCGCCGAAAGTGTAATTTCAATAATATCGGTTTCCTTACGGTTTACCACTTCCATATTTAGCCCAAGCACCCTTACCATCTGGCGCAGCGTCATATATTCGCCATCTTCGTTGGGTTGGAAAAGAGAGATAGAATCACGCATGGCCGATAGTTCTATTTGTCTGATCACCCGCTCGCCCAGTGTCCGGCTCTTTATCAGTTCAATTTGATTGGAAATATGCGTATTCTGATTGCTTATTCCACCAAAACTAAACAAGGCATTGTCCATCGCGCTGTTTTCTTCGATGATAAGGGATGTCGAAGCTTCATAAACCGGATGCGTGGTAAAGGTGTAATAAACGGTGGCGGTGAATACAATTATAAATGAAAAAAGGATTATCCAGCGGCCACGATAGATAATACGCAAATAATCATTTAAGGTAACTACCTGTTCCTGGGGTTGATTTTCCTGATAGGTTTGGTTCAATTTCATCTCCTGAGGTCAAAGCATAGCCGTTCATTATTTTGATACGGACAAGAAAACAATTTTAAGTTATAAATTTATAATTTTATTTTATTTAAACAAAGGAATCAACAAAAAAATGCAGTAATCCTGCATCATCGGTATTCCATGCGTAAATTTAAGAAAATACCGCTTAATTCTTTTAACATGGCTTACAGCATTCAACAGCAACGCCGTTCTTTTGCGAGTATTGGCCTGCCATCCCGGGAATAGCCGTCTCTATTGGTTTAGCAATCGCAACTTTATAAAAATGACGGTAATCAAGCCTGGGAAAGTCTTTTATATTTGGAACCGTGACACATGGACATTTTATCATTCTTTATTGTCGGTCGATTTTACAATTCAGCGCCAGACAAGAAATGGCGCTATGAGCATTTTGAACCATATAGCCGAAACATTTAGCGCATATCGACAACTTTCATCCCCTTAGCGGCTTTGTATAGAAATAAATCTTCGGGCAATTTTTTCCGCGTATTGATTTTTGAGATAAGGAAAAGGCTTGCATTGCCATTTAAATCCGTTGTCTCAATTTTATGTACCAGCCAGCTATCATCCTCAACCCAAATTTTCATGCTCTTTACAAAGCCATGTACGCCTTCCTGAGGATCGAGTTTGATAACATACACATCCTTGCCGGATTTCTTTTCGGTTCGCAATAATGTCGAATAATATTCCCTGGGATATTTATAAAGCATATCACGTGGCAGTAGGGCCCCGGAGTTTTTACGCAAACGATCAATGATCAATTGGTTTGTAAGCCCGTTATATGTCCAGACACTTTTACCATCGGTTACAATGGTCTGGTCTTCCGATTCAAAACGGTACTTTGTACCATTTTTTATATAGAGTTTCCCGATGGTCTTATTTTCGGTCCCGGTCAATTTAAAGGTTTCGACCTTTTCAAACGATGCGGACAGATCGGTGATCTCATCATAGGTTTCCTGAACATTTTCGATGATATCCTTCACATCCTGGGCCGAGGCCATAGAGAAAAACAGAAACAACACTACTGAAATTTTTAACACTTTTCACACTCCTGACAATAATCACAAGAAAATAAAACACCCATTTCCCATGATATAGTTTATAAAATTAGATCGTTTAAGTTTACTTAGGAAATCTGGTTTAGTTCCTGTGCGGTCATCAACACTTCACGGGGCTTTCCACCAATCGCCGCGCCTACGATCCCTTCTTCTTCCATTTCATCTATCAAACGCGCCGCACGGGAATAACCGATTTTTAGCCGCCGTTGCAGCAAGGAAATAGAACCGGACTGATGCTGCACAACAATGGCCCGCGCATCTTCATACAGCGGGTCGCGGCTGCTGCCGTCGCTCAGATCATCATAGGATGAATTTCGGCTCTCCGCCGGTTGGGGCAAACTATAATATGGAAGACTCGGTTGCTTGCGGATATGCTTTATAACCGCCTCTACTTCTTCGGTGGCCACAAAAGGATTTTGTAAACGCGCTGCTTTTTGCGTACCCGTTTGCTTAAAAAGCATATCGCCGTTGCCCAATAATTTATCGGCCCCGTTTCCGTCAAGGATCGTGCGGGAATCGATCTTGGAAGCCACCTGGTATGCAAGTCTGGCCGGGAAATTAGCTTTTATCAAACCGGTGATCACGTCCACGCTGGGGCGCTGCGTGGCGACAATCATGTGAATCCCGCCGGCCCGCGCCATTTGTGCCAGACGGGCAATGGGCAGTTCCACCTCTTTTGAGGCAACCATCATCAAATCGGCCAGTTCATCAATAAGGATAACGATATAGGGCATCAATTGATGTTCGGTTTTTTTGTAGGCCCTGGGATTGGCTACTATTTTTTTATTGTATTCACGGATATTACGCACACTTAAATGGTGCATACGCTCCTGACGTCTTTCCATTTCCAGCACCATGGTGTTGAGGATGCTTACGGCATTGTTGGGCTTGGTGATAACTTTTTCGTCCAGATCCGGTCTGTAAAGCAGATAATGTTTATCCAGTTCAGCATATAGCGATAACTCAAGTTTTTTTGGATCGACCATGACAAACTTCACCCGTCCCGGGTCCACCGCATATAACAAGGAGAGGATAATGGTGTTTATCCCCACACTTTTACCGGAACCGGTCGCGCCTGCTATTAACAAGTGCGGCATTTTTACCAGGTCCACGATATAGGATTCCCCATTTATGGCCTTGCCAATCGCCAGTGGCAGTTCGAAATCATCCTTATTAAATTTTTCCGAACGGATCAATGATTTCAAATAAACCATTTGAGGAAAGCGGTTTGGTATTTCGATGCCAACCGCGGCCTTGCCAGGAATTGGTGCAATGATCCGTATGCCCCGGGCTTCCATGGCCAGCGCCAGATCGTTTTCCAGGTTTACGATGGAATTTATTTTTACGCCCGTCGCCGGTTGCAACTCATATAAAGTAATCACCGGACCGGCGGTTACCCTCACAACCCGGGCCTTGACACCGTAATCCAGCAACTTGGTTTCCAATAAAACCGCATTGGCCTTCAGTTCATCGCGCGTTATGGTACGCCGGTCGGCGAGCGGGCTGTTTAACAACTCAATCGAAGGGAACTGGTATCGCGCCACGCTTTCCCGCACCAGATCGTCATAGTCGAGTTCTTCTTCCTGTACCGCCTCCTGAAACTCAAAATCCAGATTTTCATCGGGTATGGTATCCTCTGGAAGAAAAGTAGCATCATCCACATCCGGCTGTATGATTTTTTCCGTCGGCTGGGCTTCTTCCATCCTTACTTCCAGTGGAGGAAGCTCTTCGACCGTTCTCTGCTTGTCGTCTGGAGCAGACGCCGGTGTATCGACTTTCAGAGTTGCCTCTTTTTTGGGAATATTCTTCCCGGCCCGATGCGTCGATGGCTTAATTTTGAGTTTTGAGAATAGCTGTTTTAAAGCCGCAAGAAAACTTAAAAAACCGGATGTTAAGAGTTCACGTACCGCGCGCAGTCCCTTTGCAAACTCGCTTCCATCCATGGGAAAACTGATTACCGCTAAAATCGCAAATAATAAAAGGACAATAAGTATCGCGCCGATTTTACCGGTATAAAGCACAAAATGCCCGGCCAGCCAGCCACCCATCAAACCGCTGGGATAATACTCGGTTGATCTGCCTGCATGACTGAGGGCCTGTGGCAACGCGAGAATAATCCCGGCCCATCCGGCCCATGCCGAAAGCTTTAACACCAAAAGGGTAAGCGGTTGAAAACCCCTTTTTCGCAACAGGGCGCTGCCATAAAAAAACAGGATTACAGGAAACACAAGCGCAGCATAGCCAATCGTCCATTGCATAAACAGACTGGCGATATATGCACCAAGAGGACCGAGCCAGTTTTTTACGGCCACAGGTGAAATGCGCCCTTTAAAAGAAATGGGATCATCCACATGATAGGTGACAATCGCCAGAAACAATAGAAAAGCAAGACCAATGAGAATTAACCCAATCGGCAGGGTATAATTTGAGTGTGGAGTTCTTTTAATTTTTTTTGCCATGTTTCATCTTTTTTATCGCTGTCCTGCGAAATATAATGAATACCCATTTTTTAAACAAAAAATAGCTCTGTATAGAAAATGAAAAAGGATTATTGCAATAGACTTTCCAACCACTACACATTGAATCCCGACCGGTCTGAACCGGAATCAATTAGGGCCGAACAGAGGCTTTTCTAAAAAATAAACCCCGGGTTGCCGCTTCATTGCCCAACAGCATCAATTTTTCAAAAGCCGTAAAGAGAAGGTTATCAACCCTTTTAGTCTTCTTCAAAAAGCTGGCGGACAATTGACAAAGCCTGTTTTTGCTCCATAAAGAAGGGGCTTGTAGCGATAGTAATGAATTTGGCCTTGCGCATCAAATGGCGGATGGTGCATAATTTTTTTTTCATCGGAATATAATCCATATCCGGGCTAAAAATATCCACATCAATATCGAGGACAAAGGGCCGTTCATAATCATTCTCAAATACCTTGCGATTATCGATTACATCAACCTCGCTAAAGATCGCACACTTTAAAGCAGGTTGTATAAAATTTCCAACATTCAAATCATAATTGACATAGCAAAAAACCTTATCCAAATCGGACAAATTTCGGCAATCCATCCATTTTTGCGGTTTGCGCATATCCGTATGCTGGTCTATATGTACCAGTAAATTTCCCGGATCCATCCACCCATTGCGCAGGGCGAGGGCCCAAAAGAAAAAGGCATGGTTATGGTTATCAAAGATAAACGTTTCCGCATCCCAAAATCGTGTATGAACAAATTCCTTTAAACCCGTTCTACATTTTTCAACACCATCCTCTATTTCGGCAAATACAATTTCTACACCTTCGGTTAAATCCGTAACACTTCCGGTCTTTAAAGCCGGTACAAATATTTTTTTATACCGGCGCGTATCAAATGAAAAGGCATTGTTGCCCACAGGCCCTTCGAGAAAAAACCCCTTATACCAATCTTCCGCCCTTACCGGGATATGACTCATACGAACGGTGGCTTTACAATCGTTGCCGGTACATTTTTATTGCGGATTTCAATTTCGATGGGGGTGCCAATTTTGGTAAAGCCTTTTTTGACATAACCCAACCCGATACCTTTTTCCAACATAGGGGAAACCGTGCCACTGGTAACCACTCCCAGCTCTTCGCCGTCTTTTACTATTTTATAGCCATGCCGCGGAAAACCGGGGGCATCCAGGGTAAAGGCGACCAGGCGGCGTTGCAGACCTTCTTCTTTTGCTTTTTTCAAGGCATCCGACCCGATAAAATCGCCCTTATCGAGTTTGGTGATCCAGCCCAGGCCTGC
Organism: uncultured Calditrichaceae bacterium; assembly: GCA_964456445.1. Lineage (GTDB taxonomy): Bacteria > Calditrichota > Calditrichia > Calditrichales > J004 > CAYWBI01. The sequence goes on along the minus strand of CAYWBI010000132.1, from coordinate 4,526 downwards.
TTCAAGCGGATTGGTGGTCTGATCAATGTCATTGCCATATAAACACATCTTTTTTTCCAGACGCAGAGAATCACGGGCGCCCAGCCCGACCGGTTCAATTCCAAATTCCTCACCGGCTTTAAAAACGGCGTCCCAGACTTTTTTGGCGTGGGCATTGTCAAAATACAATTCAAACCCAGGCTCACCTGTGTAACCCGTACGGGAAATGATCATGGGAACCCCTGCCAGTTCACCTTCTTTAAACCAATAAAATTTTATGGCGCTCAAGTCAACCCCAGTGAGCTTTTGCAACGTCGTTTCGGCATTTTTTCCCTGAATAGCCAGCTGGGTGATGGATTCGCTGATATCGGTTATTTCACAACCCTCGATTTTATTTTTAGCGATCCACTCATAGTCCTTGTCCTTGTTGCCGGCATTGACCACCAACAGATATTTATCGGGGAAACGGTACACGAGTAAATCGTCAACAATTCCACCATCTTCGTAACACATGGCGCTATACTGTGCCTGGTCAATTTCCAGTGCGGCAACGTCGTTGACGGTAATATTTTGAACCATATCAAAGGCTTTTGCCCCGGTGACCTCGATCTCCCCCATGTGCGACACATCAAAAACACCCACGCTTTCCCTGACCAAACGATGCTCATGACGGATCCCGCCAGAATATTGTACCGGCATGTGCCAACCGGCGAATCCAACCATTTTTGCCCCAAGAGCGGCGTGCACATCATGTAAAGCTGTCTGTTTCAGTTCCATTTTTGCCTCATATTTTAGAATTTTTTTAGTGAAAACTTTTATGGATCACATCCGGGATGCGTTCCAAATGACGTAGTAATATAATCAAACAAACGGGTAAAATCATCAATAGAATCTGGTCACCGAATAAAAAAGGATGAGTAAAAAACACCACCAGTGGCAAGAGGAAGGTTGCTATCAAATTTGCAACAATATGCCTGCGTACCATTATAAAATAGACCAGCCACAAAGTCACCCAAATTGCAACCAGCAAGGGATTTATAAGCAATAAGGCGCCCGCGGTTACCGCAAGCCCCCGTCCACCATTAAATTTTAACCATAACGGATAGTTGTGCCCCAGCACCAAACCGCAAGCCGTAAGAAATTCCCCTGGAAATTGTATGCCGACAAAATACCTTAACAGATATATCCCGAGCATACCTTTTAATAAATCGATAAGCAAAACGCCGGCCCCGATAACCCGGCTGCCACTCGAACGCAGGGCATTGAGCGCCCCAACATTTCCACTGCCTTCCGCGCGGATATCCTTCTTTTTAAAAATCTGCAAGGCCAGATAGGCCGTTGGGAACGAGCCCAACAGATAAGCCGCCAAAAATATGAGTAATGAATCTAATATGGCCATTTATAGCCTCCTCATAAAATATTTTTAAAAAAGTTCAGCTTTTAAAAATTCGCCGGTATATGATCCGTCGGCCCCGGCAACTTTTTCCGGTGTGCCCTCGGCAATAATCCGGCCGCCTCCGTCCCCGCCCTCCGGGCCAATATCGATAATCCAATCCGCCGTTTTGACCACATCCAGATTATGTTCGATAACCAGGACGGTATTGCCCTTTTCCACCAGGCTGTTTAACACGGAGAGCAACATACGGATATCTTCGAAATGCAGACCCGTGGTAGGCTCGTCCAGGATATAAAAAGTGCTGCCGGTGCCCACCTTGGAAAGTTCGGTTGCCAGTTTTACCCGTTGGGCTTCCCCACCGGAAAGCGTTGTGGCCGGTTGCCCAAGATGGATATAGCCGAGCCCAACATCGGCCAGCGTTTGTAAACGCCGTTTTACACTGGGAATATTTTGCATAAATTCCAGCGCTTGCGCCACGGTCATTTCCAGAACATCGGCAATGGTTTTGCCTTTATATTTTATTTCCAGCGTTTCCCGGTTGTAACGACGCCCTTTACACACTTCACATTGCACATACACATCGGGTAAAAAATGCATCTCGATTTTTTTAACACCATCACCTTCACAAGCATCGCAACGCCCGCCTTTTACATTAAAACTAAAGCGTCCCGGTTTATAGCCGCGGATTTTTGATTCCGGTAGTTGACTAAACAGATCACGGATCGGGCCGAACAAACCGGTATAGGTGGCCGGGTTGGACCGCGGGGTACGGCCGATTGGTGACTGGTCCAAATCAATCACCTTATCGATCAGTTCCAGCCCCTGTATGGATTTATGGGCCAGCGGATTTTTCTTACTGCCATAAAAATGACGGGCCATGGCGGCATAAAGGGTTTGATTTATCAAACTGCTCTTCCCCGACCCTGAGACACCGGTTACACAAATCAATTTGCCCAACGGAAAACGGGCGGTCACGTTTTTCAGGTTATTCCCCCGGGCGCCCTTAAGTACAATTTTGCCGCCATTTCCTTTGCGACGTTTTTCCGGCAGCTCAATGCGGGTTTTGCCCGAAAGATACTTTCCCGTAAGGCTTTTTGCGGAACGGGCAACCTGTGCCGGTGTACCTGCCGCAACAACTTCGCCACCAAGCCGCCCTGCCCGTGGGCCCAGATCGATGATATAATCGGCAGATTGCATCGTTTCCTTGTCGTGTTCCACAACCAGGACGGTGTTACCTAAATCACGCAGATGATGCAGGGTATGGATCAGTTTTTTATTATCGCGCTGATGCAGACCGATACTCGGCTCGTCTAAAATATAGAGAACACCCATCAGTTGCGAACCGATTTGTGTTGCCAGACGGATACGCTGCGCTTCACCGCCGGACAAGGTGCCCGCCGTTCGGCTTAGGGTCAGATACTCCAGACCTACATTGTTTAAAAACTCCAAACGCAAACGGAGTTCCTTTAAAATTTGATAGGCAATCTTTTGGGCGGAACCCGTCAATTTTAATCCATCAAAAAATTCAAGCGCCCCCCGTATGGACAGGGAGGTTATTTCATTTATATTTTTATCGGCAAGGGTAACGGCCAGCGCTTCGGGCTTCAAACGGGCCCCGGCACATGTTTCGCAGGGCACATTGTTCATAAAACCTTCGATCCAGCGACGGATGTTCATCGATGTGGTTTGACGATAGCGGCGTTTAAGATTGTTGATCACCCCTTCGTAGGTACTCTCCCACTCCACCAGACCGGTCTTGCGTTTATAAATAAATTTCACCTTTTTATCGCCCAGGCCGTACAGAAGGATGTCTTTTGCTTTGGCCGATAATTTGCTCCAGGGGGTGTCCAGACTAAAACCGACCTGTGCCGCGACACTTTCTACCATTTCATAGTTCCAGCCTTCCATACGCGGAGTAAGCGGGCGGATGGCCCCTTTACTTACGGACAAGGCTGGATCAGGTACGATCAGCGAGGGATCGATTTCGGTTAAAAAGCCCAAACCGTCACAGACGGGGCAGGCGCCAAAGGGACTGTTAAAAGAAAAAAGACGCGGCGCGGGTTCTTCATACGATTTTTGCGTGGCGGGATCGAAATATTTTTCACTGAACAAAACATCTTCCCCGCTATCGGCTTTGTTTATAAACAGAATGCCATCCGTTTGCGACAAGGCCAGCTCAATGGATTCGGTCAGACGTTTTTTTACCGACGGCTCAATAACGAGACGGTCCACAACCAGTTCGATATTATGTTTTTTCTTTTTATCAAGATTGATGTCCTCTTCCAGCGGCAGTATCTGACCATCTACCCGGACGCGCATAAATCCGTCGCGGCTAAACTGGCCGAACAATTCCTTATATTCTCCCTTTCTGCCACTGACAACCGGGGCAAGCACCTGGATACGGGTGCCTTTTTTCCAGCTCAGCAACGTATCCACAATTTGCTGAACGGTTTGCTTTTGCAGGGGTTTGCCGGTAACCGGCGAATGCAGAATACCCACGCGGGCAAAGAGCAGCCGCAGATAATCATAAATCTCCGTTACGGTGCCCACCGTTGAGCGGGGATTACGGCTGGTGGATTTTTGCTCGATGGACACCGCCGGTGAAAGCCCGTCGATATAATCCACATCGGGTTTTTCCATCAGCCCCAGAAACTGACGGGCATAGGCGGAGAGAGATTCCACATAACGCCGCTGACCTTCCGCATAAAGCGTGTCAAAAGCCAGGCTGGATTTGCCAGAACCCGATAATCCGGTGATGACTACCAGCTTGTCCCTGGGGATGGTAACATCGATGTTTTTTAAATTGTGTTCGCGCGCGCCTTTTACAACAATTTGGTTTTTTACCGCCATATTTCCTCATTTTCCATAAAGGATTAAGATAGGCATAATTTGAAGACAGATAAAATATATTCGTCCACCAGGGGGTCTCTTTTGATGAAGTAAATGGCAAATCACGCAGGGCATGGAGTTTTGAGCGCATCGGTTCAGAGGAAGTAAGAAGTAGGAAGTAAGAAGTAGGAAGTAGGAAGAAGGAACAAGGTAAAAGGCATAAGATAAAAGGCAAAAACGGGCGTAATTCTCAATTATCAATTTTTCTTCGTGGCTGTTATGTAAAAAGTCAATAGGATTTTCAACTATTTACCCAAACAGG
>CAYWBI010000131.1:0-10649 GCA_964456445.1 uncultured Calditrichaceae bacterium | reverse complement strand
GACAATACGATGCGCGACGCTTTGGAAAAACTGCCGCTTACGCTCTTTCTTAACCAACTGATAGATACCGGACAGGTTAGGCTCTCATTTCAAAACGAAAGGTACAAACGAACAGGATAAATTTTATCTGTTTTTATTGGTTTTTGCGTGGTTTGATTTGATTGAAGGGCCCGGTCCTGTGGGGATGCTGTATCTAAAATCAGGAATATTTTATATTCAGGTCGATGCGCTTGCTAAAAGCAGGATCAGGTTTTACATTACGATTAAAAAAACAGGAAATATCGGATTCCTAAAGCTTGATGTTTTGCTTCAGCGGCCCCCAAAGGCCACATAACTCCAAAACTTACTGCGCGGTTCGTACCAAGCTAACCGGCGCCGCGCGGGAAAAAGCTTGCGATTGCCAATTAACCGCCCGCGTGTGAGCGTCCGTGTTAAGCGCTGTGTTATGTGCTATGATGATTACGTGATCCATAGATTTTCTATCTGAGAATCAGTTTTATACTTCCTTTCTATATCTGAATCTAAAAGTACAAATCTATTGACTATCCTTGCTATTTCTTCACTTTGGTGACTAAGAAGAATTGCATCCTTATCAGTTTCATGCGCTGGCCCATGGAGATGGTCTAAATCTGATCTTAGATCGTATATCTTTTTGAGTAAATCTTCATATTTGTGTTGAGGTTTTATATAATCCGGACACAATATTGGAACACGCTGCCAAAATTGCTTTTTGGTTTTCCCAATTTCAGGTTTGATTAATGCTTCAATTGATCGAACAAACATTGGTAAACGAAAATCTTGTAAATATTCATAACATGCTTTTTGAAAACAGCGTAAACCCCTTTTGAGTCTTTCAAATTCATCAACTGATGCGTTATAAATAAGTAAAACTTTTTGGAGAATTTCATTCAGTAATTCTATATGATTAATCTCAATTGGAAAATAAAAACTTTCATCACTTGGATGATACCAAGTGCTTAACCTTATCTCTTGACGAATATCTAAAACATGATCTTTAATCGACCCAGTTAACAGAAACGCACTATCAATATCGAATGATCCTGTGACTTGCAATGCCAGCCAAGTCTGAAGACATAAAGTTTTTAAATTCTCATTTTCCCCATCCATGACATCAGGATTATTTGTTGGTTTTTCCGCAAGGATAATTGCATTTGAGGCTTCTATATCGTCCCAATCCAAACCTAGCCATTCTTTCCATGGTTCATGGTTCATTTCAGGAAGTTTTAGCTTGAAGGACACATAGTCGGTTAATTGATAAATTGCATCAGGTGGAAGTTTATGCCAAAGTTTTTGGATAACAATACAAGCAAATTTTTTTTCATTATTCATAACAATATTTTTCCATAAGCCCAAGCACATAACGACGGTGTAACCTGTGGCGGGGCATTCAGAGCACCTCGCGTGCAGATTACACAAAACTTAATTAAGAACACCAAACTTTGAAAATCATGCTGCCGCCCCGCCATCAGGTTGACACACAAGTTAGCGCCAACGCTCTGATGAACCATATAAAATGACGATTTGCAGCAAATGATCGATCTGGCGCTACCGAAAAGTTATTTGAGTTCGTAAAATCTCCCAGGTTCAACAATTAACTCATTGTTTTCAAATCTAAAGTTTCGTTTTACTATAGTCCTTCTGTCAAAAGTCGTATCATCATAGAAATAAAGTGTATCTTGTTTTATTTTATATTCGTAAGCAGACTCTTCGGGATGAATCAATCCAAGAAAATCTATAACATGAACGAAATTTGAAGCATGAAAGCCCCTTGTTTTGATAAGGGCTGTTGAATCGGTTGGAAATGATACTTCTTCATATTCGATAATTCCACAATCGATTGAAACAAGAGATTTCCATCTATAATCTTTATAATCCGTACCCCCAACGTAATCGGCATTAACAGGCTTATAGTTTTCATCCAGTTTCTTAAATATGCTATCCGAGTATGCTTTTTGCCATAATTGATTGCCAAAAAAGAGAATTGGTAAAAGAGCAATGATTGAAATAGTCTTATATCGATGGAATGAAAATAGAAACCTAAATAACCGATATATGCCATAAAACAGAAAAGGTGAATGAATAAGAACAAGCACCGCCGAGTACACTTGAATATCGAGAGAGGTTATAAGCTTAAATAAACCGATGAAGCCATTCTTTCCATTTATGAAATGTAGGGTTATAACAAAAATGCATAGAATGGCTGAACTGTACCTTATAACCTTCAGATAAGATTTAAACATATGAAACTTTCACCAATTCTATCGCTCTAACATTATATTAGCGAGATCACTTCTCGCCTTGCTATCCTAACCTTACGACATAAATATCTTAATTTCAAGGGTTATACATAAGTTTGTTAATATGTCAAAGCGCGCACAGGGCGCGCTTTGTATGGGGTAGATTGAGGCGCTAATCTCCTTTAACCCAAGAACTTAGGCCACCTTTTTGCCCAAAACAAACCGCGCCGCGAACACGCTTTGCTTTTTCGTTCTTTGAGCTAAGTCATGTAAATAAAAAGGTTATCCATTCAATAAAAAAAACAAACCGCGTATTGACTTTTTATTTTAATTTCGTATTATGGTGTACGAAAGTGCATTAGGGGGGAATTATGGCCGGTAAAAAATTATTACAACAGGTTCGGGAGAAAATCCGCGCCAAACACTACAGCATGCGGACCGAAAAAGCCTATGTTGCCTGGATAACCCGTTTTATTAAATTTAATAACCTGCGCCATCCGGCGCGGATGGCCGCAGCGGAAGTTCAAGCGTATTTAAACTATCTTGCCACACACGAACATGTAGCCTCGTCAACACAAAATTCACCCAGTGAGATAACTTAACGATGAAATACTATTATGTTTATGTACTGCTTTCAGAAAAAGATCATAATTTTTATGTAGGGTATTCATCAGATTTAAATAAGAGAATTTTAAGCCATAATAAGGGACTTGTTGACTCTACAAAATACAGACGACCGCTTAAACTGATTTATTGGGAAGGCTGTCTAAATCAACAAGATGCTACAAAACGAGAAAAGTATTTAAAATCTTCATGGGGTAAGCGGTACATTAAAAATCGAATCGCCAACTATCTCACCGGGTAAAGCCCTGAACGCCATCAATTTTTTATATAAAGAAATTCTCAACCAACCCTTTGGGCAAATGACTAACATCACATGGGCAAAAAAGCCCAAACGCCTGCCGGTTGTCCTTTCCTTCCAGGAAGTACAAGTGCTCTTATCCCACATGCAGGGTAAACCAAAATTGATGGCATCACTGCTTTATGGCTCCGGTATGCGCCACATCGAGTGTTTGCGATTGAGAATAAAAGATATTGATTTTTACTTAGGACAAATTATGATCCGTTCCGGAAAAGGCCAAAAAGACCGGGTAACCATACTACCCGAAAAACTTAAAAATGCGCTAATAATACAAATGAATAATGTCAAGGCGCTCCACCAACAAGATATACACAATGGATATGGGGCTGTTCAATTACCCTATGCGCTGGCAAAAAAATATCCGGGTCGGGCAAAAGAGTTCGCCTGGCAGTTTTTATTTCCGGCGGATAAGATATCTATGGACCCCCGAAGCAATGTATTAAGACGTCACCATCAACATGAATCGGTTTTAAGAAAATATATCGCACAAGCGCGCAGAGAAGCGGGCATCGATAAACCTGTCGGGTGCCACACTCTGCGTCATAGCTTCGCCACCCATCTGTTAGAGAATGGATACGATATACGCACTGTTCAGGAACTCTTAGGCCATAAAAACGTGAAAACCACCATGATTTATACCCACGTTCTCAACAAAGGCGGCTTAGGGGTAAACAGCCCGTTGGATAAGCAAACCTAAACACACAATCATATACTGTGCACCGAACGCGCTTACCCCGTAAAGGACTGACTATAAATGCGGTAGGTTTTATAGCGTTTGGAACCAAAACCTTCGATGGCCTTGTTCATGGGGATATTGTCTTCCAAAATCCAGGACATCTCGCCGCCCCACAAACCTTTTCGTTCCGCGGCCTGGATGGATTTCAGATAGAAGATGGCGCCTAAACCGATATGCTGGTATTCCTTCTTTACCCCAAGGATTATCGTGCGCACGGTTTTTATTTTTTTCATACCCGTCAATAATTTAAAAATACCGAAGGGCAACAATTTTCCATTGGGGATACGGGCCATTATCTCGTTTATGTTAGGCAGGCTTATCCCAAAGCCAATAGGCTCGCCTTCTTTCTCCGCCATAAAAAGAAAATCCTCATCGGCGATATCTTTTAAGTCGGCGGCAATGGCGTCAAACTCGGCGTCGGTAAAGGGAACAAAACCCCAGTTTCTGCTCCAGGCATTATTATATACCTCTTTTAAGGCAGGTACTTCACTCTTGATGTTTTTTACCCGAATATTACGGATCGTCAGTTTATATTTTTGCATAATCTTATCAGCAACCCGGCTCAATTTTTCGGAGCTGTGCGCCTTTGCTGTTTCCGTGGAGACCAACCAGGCATATAAATCTTTTGCCTTGGTCATCCCGCATGCTTCCACAAGCGCCGGATAATAGGTGGGGTTATGGGTCATCATCAAATAAGGCGGTGTATCAAATCCATCGACCAGCATCCCGCATTCATCATTTGTGGACGGGTTCATCGGGCCCAGCATGGCGTCTTTTCCCTCGGCTTTTAGCCAGTCACGTGCCGCATCGAACAAGGCCCCGGCAACCTCCGCGTCATCGACGCACTCGAAGAATCCCCAAAAACCGCTGTTATCTTCATGGAAATCATTATGGTTTTGGTTTGTAACAGCGGCAATACGTCCGGCCAGGCGGCCCTCTTTAAATCCCAAAAAAAGCTGGATTTTTGCATGTTGATAAAACGGGTTTTTCCTGGTATCCAATACCTTTTGGCGTTCCATGTACAACGGGCTGATCCAATTGGGCGTGTTTTTGTTTATCTGCCACTCAAAATCGATAAAACGTTTTTTATCTTTTTTATTTTGCACCGCGATAACTTCAATAGACATGATCCAATCTCCTTTTATAAAGCCAATGGTACATAGGACGTTACGATTCAGCTCAATGACGCCTTATCTTCTAAATTTTGACTTCAATATTTGTCGCCAACTTTTTAGATTTTTTTTACCGCAAAGTCACGAAGGCGCTAAGTTTTTAAGATTTTCTTTGCCACTTCCCGTCTTTGCGGTTATCAACCAAACGTTATATTCTTGTAAGTATTATTGATTCGCATTAACTTTTGATTTAGGTACATAGTTGCAGTAGGGCAAGGCTTAGTGATTTTATCCAAACCGCCGTTTAAATGATACCCAGACCCTGCCCAACATCCTTGATAATTTGCAAACAACGGTCCAATTGCGGACGTGTATGAGTGGCCATATAGCTGGTGCGGATCAATGATTCGGTTGGCGGAACGGCGGGGCTTACCACCGCGTTACTGTAAACGCCTGCGTCAAACAATCCACGCCACAGGGCAAAGGTTTTCTTTTCATCATGGATGTAAATGGGAATGATGGGTGCAATGGAATCCGCCCCGGCATCAAAACCCAAACGTTTAAGCTCGCTGCGCATATATCTGCCGTTGTCGATCAGTTTTTCACGTCGTTCGGGTTCCTGTTCTATAATATCGAGTGACTTTAACGCCGCTGCCGTTGCACCCGGCGGGGGCGACGCGCTAAAAATAAGCGAACTGGCCGTGTGTTTTATATAATCGACCACATACTTCTCGCCACAAACAAACCCGCCGAGAGAAGCAAATGATTTGCTAAAGGTGCTCATCACCAAATCGACGTCATCTTCATGCCCCAAATGCTCACAGGCCCCACGCCCCTTTGCACCAAGCACACCCACACCATGGGCTTCATCGATATAAACCCGGGCATTATATTTTTTGGCTATGCGGGTCATCTCGTCCAAATGCACCAGATCGCCTTCCATGCTAAAAACGCCATCGCTAACGATCAGCTTGCCCTTGTCCGGATCAATCCGTGAAAGAACATTTTCCAGATCCTGCATATTGTTATGTTGATAGCGTTTTACCGTTGAACCCGCGGCCCCTTGCACCCCGGCATAAATGGATGCATGATCGGAACGGTCCATGATAATCACATCCCGATGGTTGGCCACCGCGGATATAGCGCCAAGATTGGTCTGAAAGCCGGTACTAAAGATCAATGCGGCTTCACGGCCCATCAGGCGCGCAATGCGTTCTTCCAGTTCCAGATGCAAATCCAGCGTACCGTTTAAAAAACGTGAACCGGAACAACTTGTGCCGTACTTTTCAGTGGCGCGGACCGCGGCTTCAACAACACGGTCATCATGAGTCAGGCCAAGATAATTATTGGAACCAATCATGATCATTTCACGTCCATCCATGGTAACTACCGGACCGTCATTCCCGGTGATGGGAATAAAGTAAATATAATAACCGCCGTCGATAGCGTCCTGGGCACGCCGATACTGCTTACACTTGGTAAAAATGTCCATACATATTCCTGTTTCAATTGGTGGATTTTGCGAGTAACAGTAATATATAAAAGAGTTTGCCAAAAAGTCTAAATTTTTTTAACATAAACCTAACAAACATTATGCTTAACAAGATTAAATTTTAATACAACCAACAGAACCGGACAGAAAAAGACATGAAAATATTACTAACCGGAGCCAGTGGCTTTGTTGGCAGTCATCTTGCTGAATCCCTCGTAAAACGCGGGTACGAAGTCCATTGCTTTGTGCGTTCGTCTTCATCGCTGCGCTGGCTTGCAAATCTCGATGTAAAATTTGTCTATGGCAGCCTTTTGGATAAACGCAGCATTGCCCCTGCCCTGCGTGAGGCGGACTATGTTTATCATTTGGCGGGGGTTACCAAGGCGCTGGATGAAAATGGTTATTACCGTGGCAATGTTGAGGCGACAAAAAACCTTGTGGACACTATTTTAGAACAGAAAATCCGGCTAAAAAGATTTTTATTTGTAAGTTCCCAGGCGGCTTACGGCCCAAGCGAGGGGCTGGAACCTATCAGTGAAGAATCGACGCCCAATCCACTCACCTACTATGGCAGAAGTAAACTGCACACCCAGCATTTTGTCGAAAATCATTTTGCGGATATCCCCACAACCATTGTGATGCCCAGTACGGTATTTGGCCCGCGGGATACGGATGTTTTGGGTTTCTTTAAAGCAGTGAAACATGGTATTATTCCCGTCTTACAGGGCAAGGACCGTTTTACCAGTATGGTGTATGTAAAAGATCTTGCCGAAGGTATCATCCTGGCCGCTGAAAACAAAAAGTCCACCGGGCAAAAGTATTTTTTATGCGACCAATATCCCTACTCCTGGGGCGAAATGGCACGGATCACGCTGGATATTCTTGGGAAAAGAGCGGTTCATATCACGATCCCGCTTGCCCTGATGAAATTTATGGCAGGCTCGGCGGATTACATTGGAAAATTTCGTAAAAAACCCGGGATTCTTTCCCGCCAAAAGGTAATAGAAATGCGTCAGGAATTTTGGGTGTGCAGTTCCAAAAAAGCCCGGACGGAATTGGGCTTTAATCCACAAAACAGTTTTTCCGAAAATATTCAGGAAACATTAAATTGGTACAGCGCGCATGGATGGCTTTAAAAAAAACTGGTACCGGGAATGGTTTGGCGAAGATTATCTTACCGTTTACAAACATAGGGACAGCAGTGACGCCCGGGCGCTAATCGGGCTTATCCGTGCAAACGTCCCTTTGGATTATGATATGCGGGTACTCGATTTAGGCTGCGGAAACGGACGGCATGCCTTTGCCTTGTTGCCTCATGTGCAAAAAATATTTGGGCTGGACCTCTCGGAACATTTGCTGCGGGTTGCCGCCAAACAGAAGACGGACAATGCCTTAAAATCCTGGCCCGCCCTTATCCGCGGAGATATGCGCCACCTGCCATTTAATAAACCTTTTGACCTTATCCTTAGCCTGTTTACGTCTTTCGGATATTTTGACAACGATGCGCAGCACGAAGAAGTAGCCATGGACATGGCGAAAATGTTGAAGAAGGGTGGATATCTTGTTCTGGACTATCTGAACGCCGGCTATGTACGTGAACACCTTAAACCAAAAGGTAAAAGACAGGTGGAAGACATGCAGGTGGACGAAATACGCTGGATCGATAACGGACGGGTATATAAAAAAATTTCACTGCATCAAAACGATGAACAGCGTATATTCTATGAGTCCGTTCGTCTGTTCTCTTTTAGTGAGCTTTCCCATCTGCTGCGCAGGGCCGGTATTAAAATAATCAGCGCCTATGGAAATTATCTTGGGGATGCATACAGAGCTGACTCGCGACGAATGATTTTTATTGGGATAAAAGACTGACGCCATACCCTGGATATTTTAAATCTACAAACCCTTTACCATCTTGACATCAAACTTAAAGGATTCCATGACTTCTGCGCCCTTTATAAAGAATACGCCATTGGTCGATGATTATCTCAATCAAAAACCCGAGGCATACCAACTATATGGGACGGCGCTGAAACCGGACTGGAAAGAGTTATCCGATAGGATTATGGAGAGCTATCCCTCTGCCGGGATTATTGAACAACTGATCGAACAAAACCGTCCGCGCATAGATTCATCGGTACAAGGCGTTCTCAATAATATCACAAAAGACAAAACATTGTTTGTCGTAACGGGTCAGCAAATGGGGCTGATGGTTTCGCCCCTATACACACTTTATAAAATACTTACAGCGATCGAAAGGGCCCGTAAATTAAACGGTCTGGATAATGGCTATTATTATGTGCCCGTTTTTTGGCTGGAAGGGGAAGATCATGATTTCGCAGAAGTGAACCACCTTTCGGTTTTCGGTCAGGACGGCAGCCCCCTGCAACTGTCATTGGCAGAAACCAGCGGGGAAAGCGGCCTATCGATGAACAAACGCCGTTTTTCGACCGGGATACTTACACTGATGGATAATCTGCGGGACGCCTTAAAGACATCCACAACAAACGATGGAATATGGGCGTTTTTGAATGACGCCTATCAACCCGGGGCCGACTGGTTAACAACCTTTGCCGCGCATCTCGGGGAATTGTTCAGCGAACAAGGCCTGCTGCTGTTCAATGCCGGCACCGAAGGGATAAAAACTGCAAGCCGACCATTTTTTGAAAAATTGATAAGCGAAAACAACGCGATTGTGAAAGCTTTTCAGCAATCCACGGAACAGATATCTCAGAACGGCTATTCCCCACAGGTTCACTTCCAGGCCGGCCGGAGTTATATTTTTCTAAGTCATCAAAATGGGCCGCGCATCCATCTTTTAAAAGAGAACAAACGATTTAAGGCCAAAACCGCCGATGTGGAATACAGCGCGGAGAGTCTGACCCTGCTGGCAGGTGAACATCCGCAGTGGTTTTCATCCACCGTGCTTACCCGCCCCTTATGGCAAAGCTGGCTGTTACCAACCGTTTCCTACATTGGCGGCGGGGCAGAAGTTGCCTATTGGGCCCAGACCACAAGGGCTTTTAACCTCATGGGCTTGACGATGCCCCAGGTACAATTGCGCCGATCGGTCACCTTATTGGAACCCCGCATTCAGCGTCTGTTAAAAAAATATCGGATACGTGTTCAGGACATCACAGGCAATAAGGAAACTTTTATAGCGGAATTTTTAAAAGTATTGGATTTCGCCGGCTTCAACCAGGTTTTCAGCGCCCTTTACAATCAATTAAACGAGGCGTCCGGTACGTTAAGCAAACAGACAAGTACACTTGACCCAACGTTACAGGGGCCGGTAAACAAAACATTTCGTGGCATAAACGGAAATTTAGAAAAACTCCATAACCGCCTGATGCGTAGCATGGATGAAAAGAATACCCTTGCACGCAGTCATCTCGAACTGATTTATGATGCTGTTTTCCCGGATGGATATTTACAGGAACGGCGGATCGGCGCCATTTATTTTCAGGCCCGTTATGGTACAAATTGGATCTCGGCCCTAAAGGAACAATTTGCCGAAGCAGATGGCCAACACATCATCTTTAATTTATAAGACACCGTGATGAATGACGAGCATAAAAACAACCTGCCGCAAAAAATAAACGACGAGCGTCCGGCCCTGTGGGAAGACATCCGGCATTTTGCGCGTAAAAAATATTATTGGGCCGGTCTGCTTATAATTGTCGGGTTATTTGGATTTGTGATCCCCGTTATTCCCGGCCTGTTGTTAATCGTATTTGCCGTTGCCCTGTTAAAACCCGGCCTAATGGTTAAACTTCGCCGCAAAGTTAAGACATGGTTTAATAAAAAGAAGTAGTACCGTATGTTTGAGGCCACCAAAAACAAATAACCGTGAAGTGGAAACAGATCCTATGATCCGGGCAAACCGCAAGCGGTCTCCGCATCAATCACTCGTGTCCGGTTGTTTTGAAAATTAAAATTATTAGCTTTGATTTTATTGAAGTTAATTTGTAACTATTCATCTAAATGACGCTTTGTGTTCTAAATTATGACTTCAATGTTTATCGCCAACTTTTTAGATTTCATTTTTTACCGCCAAGTTGCTGTGACGCTAAGTTTTTTGGCTCTACTGGTTTTTGTGTGGAAATAGAATACGCCTTTTAATGAACAT
>CAYWBI010000130.1:0-10669 GCA_964456445.1 uncultured Calditrichaceae bacterium | reverse complement strand
CACGTTTTAAACAGAGGCGGCTTCGCTGTTAAAAGCCCGGCAGATTGATTTTTTTGAATTAGACTAAACGAAAATTTTTGCAAAAGGCGGCTAACTTGTAAGTGAGCCGCGAGATTTCGCATAATATCACTTTGTTTTTCTTTTTTTTAGCAAACGTATCATTTTATTTTTGTTAAACTAAAAAGTATTTATTATAAGGTTCTATTACGTATAATATCCTAAAATAAAATTTTTCATATTATCCATAACGCTTACTTATAATATTCGAATAGTTCATTGAGTTCATAGCCGGTCTTTAAAATGAGCACGAAAGAGTATAAGAAATAGGTTTGAATATATCCAATAAAAAAGAAAATTTAAATATTAAGCTGGCCCTTTGCTAACCCACGAATTCAGTCGTGGGTAAAACAATGGCGACATAAATCACAAACCGTTTCAATGGTTTGTGATTTATAAACAAGGAACATCGATTTATGCTGTTCGTGACCTGCTGTTTTCTAACAACCTTTTCAAAGAACCCAAAACGAATAATATCGCTGGATAATGATAAAATATGTAAATTTCTATCGGCATCAATAAAAACCAATAAATATTATTTAAGCGGATCAGAACAACAGATATTTCTTAAAGGAACAGACTAATGAACCAAACCCAAACCTTCACCTGTATTAGAAAACAAGCTCCGGTTATCGGTTCCGGGAACTGTTTTGTCTTATGCGTTATGATTCTTCCCCAAGGGAGAAACGAAAAATGAAATTCTTAATTGCACCCGATAAATTCAAGGGTTCACTAAGCGCAACGGAAGTATGTGACGCTGTTGAGCAAGGTATCCTCAAACGGCTGCCGGATGCACAAATTTTAAAATTGCCGCTTGCGGATGGCGGTGAGGGCTCATTGGATGCATTGGAAAGCACGCTGCATTTTAAACGGGTTTATCTTACCGTAAGCAATCCGCTATTCAAACCAATCGAAGCATATTATGGCCTGTCGGCCACTGAGGCCTATATCGAATTGGCCATGGCCGGTGGTTTGCAATTACTGGAAAAGTCCAGGCGTAACCCCATGCATACAACCTCTTTCGGTGTGGGGGAAATGGTTCGGGATGCAATTATAAAAGGCGCGCAAAATATTTATCTTTTTATCGGTGGGAGCGCCACAAATGACGGGGGGATGGGTATAGCAAGCGCACTTGGATATGCGTTTCTCGATAAGGATAAACGGATTCTGGAACCCATCGGCGCAAACCTTATAAAAATACGGGCGATCGATAGCCGGAACGCGATTTCCCTTGAAGGGGTTTCCATAAAAGTTTTGACGGATGTGAACAATCTACTGTATGGGAAGAACGGCGCGGCCCATGTTTTTGCCGCTCAAAAAGGCGCTGGCGTTCCGGAAATCATCCAACTGGATAACGGGCTTAGGAATTTTGCCAACATCCTGCATACCACATTCAAAAATGATTTTTCACATATTCCAGGCGGCGGAGCGGCCGGTGGAATTGCCGCCGGTATGTGTGCCTTCTGCAAGGCAAAGATTTCCAGCGGGATCGAAACCATACTGAGTTTTGTGGATTTTAATACACATCTGCGTCATTCGGATTGGGCCATTACCGGCGAAGGTCTGCTCGATACACAAACCTTACAAGGCAAAGTTGTCAAAGGCGTTTTGGATCGTTGCAATCTAGCGGACAAACCGCTGGCGATTGTCTGCGGCGATGTTTCCTTGACCGAGATTGAACGTGAAGCGCTTGGGGTTTCGATCATAAAACCAATCCGAACAGCAGGTGTTTCAAAATCAGAAGCGATGCAAAATGCATATGCGCTCTTAGTGAGACGCGCTGAAGAATTTGCCGAGGAAGCAGATAAAACAATTTAATAATTCCAGGTGAAGGCGTCCGGTGTTTATCAGATCAAGAAGCTCGCTATGCAATGTGAAAGCAGGCCCGGTCTGCATTGGAATGTTGGCTTTAAACAACAGAATGACTTAAATTCCCCTCTTGCTACATTACTCTGATGGTAATAATCAAACATGAACTTACATACATCGGGAAAAATATTTTGGTGACGAAGGAAATACAAATGACCCCCTATGAAATAATTACCCTTAAACGTGATGGTAAAGAACTAACAACAGATCAAATCAACTCCATGATAAATGGTTTTACAAACGACCAAATCCCTGATTACCAGATGGCGGCCTTTCTGATGGCAGTTTTCTTCAGGGGAATGAGCGACGCAGAGAAACATGCGTTGACACAGGCGATGTTGCATAGTGGTGAAGTTGTGGATTTATCGGCTATACCCGGTATAAAGGTCGACAAACACAGCACAGGCGGTGTAGGCGATAAGGTATCGATTCCACTTGCGGCTATTGTTGCGGCAGCGGGAGTGCCTGTGCCCATGATATCCGGAAGGGGGCTGGGACATACCGGGGGCACCCTGGATAAGTTGGAAAGCATCCCCGGTTTCCGGGTAGATTATGATGTGTCCGAATATAAAAAAATAATTGCAGAAATTGGCGTTTGCCTGATTGGTCAAACAGCAACCATCGCTCCGGCCGATAAAAAGATGTATGCCTTGCGCGACGTTACGGCAACGGTACAATCCATCCCGCTTATTTCCGGATCGATTATGAGTAAAAAATTAGCCGAAGGCATCGACGCCCTTGTTCTGGATGTGAAAACAGGGCATGGCGCCTTTATGCAAAAATATGAAGATTCCGTTACGCTGGCCAAAAGCCTGATCGGTATCGGTGAAAACGGCGGCAAGCGTACCGTGGCCTTTATTACCAATATGAATCAACCCTTGGGTCATGCGGTAGGGAACTGGATTGAAATTGAGGAGAGTATAAAGTGCCTGCAAGATAAAGGCCCGCACGATCTGATGGAAGTCACCCATCATTTATGCGGGGCTATGATCTGGCTGGGACAAAAAGCCGCCTCGCTGGAAGAAGGGATTGTTATATCCAAACAGATGGTCAGTAGTGGAAAAGCATGGCAAAAATTTTTGGAAATTGTTGCCCGTCAGGAAGGCGATGTCCAGATGTTGCTCCATCCAGAAAACTATCCCAGGGCAAAATTTGTTCATGAAGTCACTGCCGGTAAAAACGGTGTTGTAAGCGATATAGATTCTCTGGAAGTTGGGCTTAGCGCGGTGCAGCTTGGCGCCGGACGGTTGAAATGGGATGATAAAATCGACCCGAAAGCGGGTATTGTGGTTCATAAAAAAATTGGCGACGCCGTGAAAGCGGGTGAGGTTATGATGACCGTTCTTACGGACAAACAAGATGTGTTGCAAACCGTTGCCAAACGTTTGGAAGCAGCTGTAAATATCGGATCCGAGGCTGCTGATGCACCCAAAATGATCCTGGATTTTTTGGACAAGGACAGTTTATAAGACCATGGCCAAGTTAACGAAGCGGCAGCAAAAACGAATAGATTATTTTCTGCGCGAAAAGCAAAGCCGTAAGGAAAAAAGTATGCTGCTCCATGATTCGGTTCTGCCAAAATATATTGAACGGCATATTCCGTATGTGCGGCGTATGAGCCGAAATATTGATCAATTGCTGATTGTTGCTTCCTTTGTACAACCTGCCCTAAAACCCGGCTTGATTGATCGCCTGCTGATTGTAGCCGAGTTGGAAAATGTCTTACCTCTTATCTGTCTCAATAAAGCGGACTTGGTTGACACGCCGGGAGATATAGATAATATACGTCTTGTTTATGAAAAAATAGGTTATCCGGTTTTGGTAACATCTGTTAAGGATGGGCGGGGCATGGCAGACCTGGATGTGGCCTTACGCGGAAAACGTTCCGCTCTTGCCGGTCATTCCGGTGTTGGGAAAAGTAGTTTACTCAATAAAATTGAACCGGCGCTGCAAGTGGCCGTTGGCGAGATAAGTGATGTTAACAATAAAGGCCGTCATACAACAACACAGGTGCTTACCTATCGGCTGGATGCGAGCACCGAAGTGATTGACCTCCCGGGTATGAAAATGGTGGATTTTGTAGATATCCATCGTGATGAAGCGCGCTTCTTTTACGGTGAGTTTGCCGATTTTGCCGAAGGGTGCAAATTTAATAACTGCCTGCATCTTTCCGAAAAACAATGTGCCGTAAAGGCGGCGGTGGAAGCAGGGGAAATCTCCCGCATACGCTATCGGTCATATTGTAATTTTGTGGATTCATTGTAAAGACCCTTTGATGGTGATCGGAGCATATATTTACAAATAAAGCGAATGGCCGGGTGGGCGCTTCTATAGTTTTAACTTTCTATAATAGCTCGATGGCCTCCAACTTCAGGTAGCCGACGGGTCCCATCAAAAGACCGCTTAAAATAAGAAAAAGGCACTAGCGGGATTCTTGTGGAAATATGGTGTGTTTTTTAAAATATTTCAGGAAAAGTTATTAAACCCACAGATTTATCTGTGGGTTTAATAAATCCCAGAAAAACCCTAACCGATTTATCGGTTTCTAACACGGTGTAAATATTGCAATAAACCGTTAAAATAGTTTAAAGTAATCGTTGTTTGTTATATACCCACAGATAAATCTGTGGGCTGCCTCTCGTCTGTAAAACCTGGAACTATATTCCGGAAAAACAATGTTTACCCACAAGAATCCCAGTAGAACCAAGAAAAATTATCCTTCGGGAATTTCAACAACCTGTAAATTAGCGAATTTTTTTCGTAGTTCGCTTTCAACCACTTTTCTGTCTGCAACAACAATTATTACACTGCTGTCCGGGTACAGGTGCTTTTGTGCCGCGTCGATGATAGAGCGACGGTTCACCAGATCCAATTTGTTACGCAAATTGCGATAATAATTATCTTCCAGGTCATAGAGCTCGATGTTGGACAGCCCCCCGGCAATTTGCGGGCCGCTTTCGAATGCCACGGGGAAAATCCCCGAAAGATAGCCGCGTGCATCGTTCAGCTCTTTTTCTGCAACCTTTTCATTTTGCATCTTGTGCATTTCCATAAGTATTTCGTTTATGGCCATTGAAACTTTTTCTGCGTCAACGGCTGCGGAGATGATAAAAGGAACGGCGGTTTTTCTTAAATTAAAACGTGAGCTTATCCCATAGGTATAGCCCTTGTCCTCGCGTAGATTCATATTAAGACGGGACATAAAATATCCGCCCAATATTTCGTTCATCAACAGGGCGTCAAAATAATCCGGGGCGGTGCGGTTTATTCCAGGATGTCCCAGGCGGATTTGTGCTTGCATGGCGCCGGGCTTATTTATAAGTACAATCGTGCTTTGACGATTTTCCAAAACGGTTGGGAGGGGAGCATCTTCCCTAAGGCTATTTTCCCATTGCGCCAGAAGAGGACCGAAGTATGTGTCAATTTCACTGCTGTCCAAATCACCTACAATAACGAGCGCACTGTTTTCGGGACGGTAATTGCGCGTGTGTAAATGGGTAAGCTGGGACGTTGACCACTTTTTTATATCCGGGCTAAACCCATATAATGGACGGGCATAGCGTGTTTTTGGATATAGATATGTCCCAAGGGCTTCTGCTGCAAGACCTGCGGGGTCGTCTTTTATCCCGATCCGGCTATTCAGGTGTTGTTTGATCTGGCGATCCAGTTCATCGCGCTCAAAAGCGGGGGTAAAAAGCGCTTCACCAAAAAGCCCGATGGCCCTGGACAGATGTTTTTTAAGGCTGTTTACAGAAAAATAAGAGGCGTCCCAATTTGAAGATGTATTCATATTAATCGCTAAAAATTCCAGGGCGCTGGAAAATTCCATTACCGAATGTGTTTTTGTGCCCTCCATAAGCATTTTTGCTGTAATTGCCGTAATACCCGTCTGGTTCTCCGGATCGGTAAATCCGCCGTTCTTCGTTATCAGTTGAAAAGTTACCAACGGAAGTTTGCGATGTGGTGCATGAAGCACCCTTAGGCCGTTGGCCAGCGTAAAACGTTCAAATTTTGGAAAGTTAAATGCACGCGGCTGACCGCTTTGTGGTATTTGGGATCTATCAAATGTCATCTGTATTATTCGTGTTTAGGAATGTAAGTAAGTATTGTTCGACCGGGACCATTAAAATAATCATGTATAAAACGTGCGATATCGTCTCTGGAAATATCAAGATACATATCGATTTCTTTATTTAAGAAATCGGGATCGCCGAAATAGGTGGCGGCCTGATTAAAAGAATCAGCGATATGGGTCACGGATTGCAGCTCACGGATTTTATAGGCTTCGATTTGATTCTTTACTTTTTCCAGTTCAAAATCACTGATGCCTTTTTTTACCAGTGTGTTAATTTCCTCAAACAGCGCTGATTCCAATTGTTTCTCGTCCACGCCCTGCATGGCAGTGGCCATAAAAATAAGCTGGGCAATCCCTTCGGTGGCAAAAACAAAGGCATAAATCTCCTGCGCGACCTGTTGCTCATAAACAAGGGCTTTATGCAAACGGGCGCTTTTCCCTGATGAAATCAGATCGGCCAGCAAATCACCAACATACCAGTCTTTTGTACCATATCCTTTTATGGGATAGGAAAGATAAATACGTGGAAGCTGTATTGTATCTTCAACAATAAGGCGTCTTTCCTTTTGCTCCAGCATGGAGATATCCATTTTAACCGCAGGAATGTTCATCTCCCCCTTAATCGGCCCAAAATATTTATTGATCCATGTCCGGACGGTTGTCTCGTCAAAATCACCGGCAATACAAAGTGAAGCATTGGCCGGGGAATAGTAGGTTTTGAAAAAGTGACGGATGTCATCCAGAGATGCATTCTCCAAGTCATCCATGTAACCGATAATAGGCCAATGATAGGAGTTATCGACAGGGAAAGTCAGTTCCAATAGTTTTTCCAGCCAGGTGCCATAAGGCACGTTGTCCACCGTTTGGCGCCGCTCATTTTTAACCACATCACGCTGATTGTCGAGCTTTTCCTGGTTCATGGCAGACAGTAAATAGCCCATTCTGTCCGCTTCCAGCCAGAGGGCCATTTCTAAATAATGTGACGGGACGGTTTCATAATAGTTGGTCCGGTTAAAGGAGGTTGAACCGTTAAGACTGCCGCCAATACTTTGCAGCAATTGAAAGTGCATATTGTCCTGAACGTTCGCACTGCCCTGGAACATCATGTGTTCAAATAAGTGTGCAAAGCCGGTTTTCCCCGGTTTCTCGTTCCACGAGCCCACATGATACCAAAGATTAACACTGGCGATGGGTGTGGCTTTATCCTGATGGAGGATAATACGCAACCCATTGTCTAAAAAATATTGTTTATATTTTAAATTTATTTCCATGTAAATTGCTTGTGTGAAATGATTTTTTACCCGGATGATTGGTTTGTCCATAGAAACTTAAGATAAGATACATCCTCTTTTATACAAAACAATTTTCTCATTTTAAAAGCATCAGGAAATAAAAAAGCCATGACAATATGAATGGTTGTCATGGCTAAAATGATTTATCTAACGATGAGTGCTACAAGGATTGCAGGATGATTTTCTCAAACGTTTCATATGAACGGGCGCCGACAATTTTCCCTAATGCGCGTCCGTCACGATTGATAACAAAAGTTGTGGGGATACTTTCGATACCGCCATAGCTCACTACTACTTCACGTTGAGCGTATAAAACCGGATAGTTCATCGACATTTTTTTTACAAAGCCCGGAACCTCGCCCATAGTTTTTTGCTGATCAACACTGATTCCTAAAATAGCAAAACCATCTTTGCCATATTTATCCTGAAGTTTGATTAAATCCGGGATTTCCCCACGACAGGGAGGACACCAGGTGGCCCAAAAATTGACAAAGACAACCTTGCCTTTATAATCAGCAAGGGAAACATCTTTTCCTTCAATATTTTTAAGTGTAAAGTTAGGCGCCATGGGTGGTTGCTTTTCGGTCTGTGATACATTTTGTGCCTGTGCAACCGGGGCTGCCTGTGCGGCTGTGTTGCCCATCTGCGTCGAATACCAATATATAACCGCAACAACCAGTGTAAAAGCTACCGCTGCCATCCATTTTGTCTGTGAATTTGTGTTTGCCATCTGTTACTCCATTTCGTTTAAATTTTTATATTTTTCCAAACCTAATATTTTGAACAACCGTTCATTAATATCCTGAGGTAAATCCTCCGGGCAATCCTTTTCCCGGCAAAGAACAACCGTCTTTTTTACAGTGTCATAATAAATACGGCAATCTTTATCGGTTTTTAAAACTTCGATGAGTTCTTCACAGGCCTCGTCTTCCAGATTTTCGCAAAAATGTTTTTGCAGTAATTCCAAATGTTCCTGTCGGCTATTCGATAGCTTAGACATTTTGCACCCTTTCATCAAAATATTTGGATAAATATGCACGAAGGGATTGTCGTGCCCTTAATAAACGTATTTTGACATTTTCTTCCGTAATGTCCAGGACCTTACTTGTTTCCCTGGTTGAAAGGCCTTCGATATCCCGCAATATAAAAACAGTACGATATTTATCTTTTAGGGTATTCATAGCATTTTCGATATGTTCGCGTATTTCATCGTTGTCCAAAGACATGGTCGGGTCTTGCGACCAATCAATCAGGTTTTCAATTTGCTGTTGCTCAGGATCAAAGTCATTACTTTTTATATTATTCCTTCGTATTTTCTTTTTGCGTAATGTCATTAGTGCTGAATTTGTGGCAATCCTATATATCCAGGTAAAGAGACTACTGCGTCCATCAAACATGTCCAACTTTTTAATTACGGTAAGAAAAGTGTCCTGCAAGACGTCTTCCGCTTCTTCCCTGTTATGAAGTATCCTCAGCGCCAGGTTATATACCCTGGAACTATAGCGGTTTACCAGGAGACTCTGTGCTTTGTGATCGCCTTTTTTTGCCAGTGCAATAATTTCTGCTTCGTCCAAAAGACTCTGTCCTTTTCTATTGATGTCTTTTTAAGGGGAACGTTACATGATTCTCTTGGGAAAGTAACCGATACATCCCGCCAGTTCCGTTCTTTTTACTGATAATTGTATTGCAAAACAATCACAGTTATTGCTTTACGGAAGCGCAAGTTATCAAAGATGGATTATAAACAC
Organism: uncultured Calditrichaceae bacterium; assembly: GCA_964456445.1. Classification (GTDB taxonomy): domain Bacteria; phylum Calditrichota; class Calditrichia; order Calditrichales; family J004; genus CAYWBI01. The sequence continues at coordinate 1,628 of CAYWBI010000130.1, read as the reverse complement.
AAATGCAATCAATGGCGAATAATGCCCTTAATCCGTCCCGGCGTCAAAAGGCAAAATATAGATGGATTTGGTGAAAGGATTGATATCAATAAAAACTTTTACCCCATAAACCTGTTCAATTCTGTCAAATTGCAAAACGTTGCCTGGTGGGCCGTCGGCTACGATTTGACCCTGGTCCATCAATACCAAGCGGTCACAAAACTGGGCGGCCAGATTAATATCGTGGGTCACCACAACAATTGTCTTGTTCTGCTTATGGCTGAGTTCTTTTAGGAGCTTATAAATCCCCTGTTGATGACGAATATCCAATGCAGAAGTTGGCTCATCCAATAGCATAAGATCGGTTTGCTGGGCCAGGGCCGAGGCAATAATTACGCGTTGCTGTTCTCCACCGCTCAGGGTGTTAAACTGCCGGTCCCCAAACCCGGCCAATCCTGTTTCACTAAGGGCCTGGGCGATAAGGGTATCTGCCCGGGGCTCTGTTGTCAAAAGACCTTTGCTATATGGGTACCGCCCCATGGCAACGACGCCCTTTACAAAAAAACCGGGCAGGGGAAGAATTGTTTGGGGAACGTATGAAATCTGTTGGGCAATTTCCTTTCGCATTAGCTTGAAGAGCTGTTTGTTTTCCAGAAGCGTCTGCCCCTGCCGGGGTTTTAGCAGGCCAGCCATTAGGCGAAGCAAGGTGGATTTTCCAGAACCATTCGGCCCGATAATCCCAATGTACTCGCCCCGGTTGATGTGCAAATCAAGGTTTTTTATAAAAGGTTCGGGTGTATAAGAAAATGATATATTTTGAAGTGTAAGCATGTAAAAGGATAAAACTTTTTAGGGCATAAAAAAAGTAAATAAAAATATTTTTATATCGCTTGTGTCCTTGTTTTTAAATCCAGGATGGTTTGTGTTTTAAATTCTATATGGGCTGAAAGTTGTCTATTTTCTATTTAGTTTCAACCATGAGTGTTTACTGCCGTTATAAAAATGCAAAATGGGCAGCTTTTGACATTACTTATCACATTTACTGTAACCACACTCGGGGTTTACACAGGTTAAACAACCATTTTCCATTTTGACGCTTTTCTGGCTGCAATCGGGGCAAATCTGAAAAGCGGTGTTGGCTTCCGGCACGGGTTGTTCCGCAATACTAATTGAACTTGCTTCCGCTTTGATTGTAGCCGTCTTGCGCGGCATAACGCCGATTTCGATAAAGAAACGCTCAATCACATCGGCTACTTCGGAATAAAATGAATGGATAAATTTACCATTTCGATGATAACCACCGTTGGGGTCGTGGATGCTGCTAAGTTCTTCCAGGATAAAAACCGGGCTGCTCGATTTGCGAAAGATTGCGGATATCAAACGCGTCAGTACAGCATATTCTGCGTTTTTTGTCAAGTCTTTGCTGTTTATAAAGATTTCAATCGGTCGTTTTTGTCCCTTTTGCACTATGTAGCCCAGTGTAATATAAACGCTGTGTTTTACAAATCCGCTGCGCAGCTTATAAACCTTGGCGTCAACGATCGGTGGACGTTCCATGATATGTTCGGTTGTATGGTCAAGTTGTTCGACCGGTTGAACTTCACTAATCGCAAAATCCTTGTTATTTATACGGATCATTTAAAGCTCCT
>CAYWBI010000129.1:0-10690 GCA_964456445.1 uncultured Calditrichaceae bacterium | reverse complement strand
TTATTTGGCAAACTCAAGTCCAAACAGCGTGTGCGCCGGTTAGCTTAAATCGTTAAGTGCCCTATTGTAATGAAAAATATTATGAATGAAATTTGTTACCTATGTGGTAAAGAAATTCAAAGTTATGATACTAAGAATAAAGATCATGTCTTTCCAAAGCAATTTGTGACACGAAAGCATCCTAAAGAGAAAGGATTTGATTACTTTGGTATTCTTCCAGTGCATAAAGAATGTAATAGTAAATTCGGAGATCCAACTTCAGCAACAGAATCGATGGTTAAAAAATCTTTAAAACTAATAAATGTGCTTTTTAATCCAGAATCACATATTGTTCGTATTCATAGAGAAAATCCAAATATAAAAGTTTTAGCAATTAACTCTGAATATTTAGAAGATTTTTCTAATAAGGACTTAGAATTCTTTAAAATTTCAGATGTAAGAAATATAAATTATAATACCTTAACTTCATTAGAATTTTTAAATAATCAGAAATCTGTTAAACCATTTGACAAGTCAACAGATGTTTGCTTGTCTGTTTTAGCTAAAAGTGCGGCAGCAATTTTAATAAAAAGAAATTCTGTTAAAATTCCACAAAATTGGACTATTGCCGCCTATCCTGGTTTTACTCAAGATATTGATAGCGATTTTGTAAAAATTTTAGGTGAAACTAAACCTTTAGAAAAAGGAATTAAATTTTGGTCCAAGCTTATCAATTCTGATAATTATATTTGTATTTTTAAATTTGAAACTATAGTTGTATTCTTTCATTATGCATTTGATTCAGGATTATATATCAAGAAGGTACTTCCAGATATTTTTAAAGGTAAAGATATTGTAGTATTCTCAGGCAATAACCTTCTTGATTTGGTTAACTATAAATGGTCAGAAAACTTTTTGAATATTTAGGTGCTTTGCGGGGGCACTTAACAAATCGCTCAACCGGAATTTGCCACGCGTCCGGTTCCTTGTAATTTTGAATTTTTTTTTTGGGCGTGGCAAATCCGGTTAGCTCCACCGTTATGTATCTTGAGCATCGGATAATCTCCACTGACCCGTAAGGAAACCAATCTTCAAAAGGTGGATTGAGTGCAAAAAAAATTCATCAAAAAATATCAGAGCCGTGAAAAACAGAGAAAGAAATTTAAGGTCTCCGGTACGGTGAGAACCACAGAAAATATTGCCGTTCCCGGCCTGCTTGTGGAAGCCTTTGAACAGAAAATAGGCCAGATGACGCTATTAGGCAAAGGAAAGACAGATGTGACGGGCCGCTTCGTAATCGATTACACCCAAAAAGCCGCTAAAGTTTTAGAAAATGGCACTGCCGACCTGTTTGTTCAGGTCAAAAAAGGCCGCAAGATATTGGCAAAATCCGAGCTGCTGGTTAACGCTCCCAAGGAAGCTGTCATCAACTTGACCGTGCCTGAAACGGTATTCCGCGGCCCGTCAGAGTATGAGAAATTATCAAAGGCCATTAACGGTCTAATTGAGGCTAGTGACATCGCACAGTTGAAAGATGAAGATATTAAATACCGGACCGCCAAACTGAAACTTGAATCTGCCAAAGTAAAGCGCTACCTCCAGGCCCACAAGCTTGTTTTAGCAGCCGGAGAATACGGAACAGATTTTTGCATCCCGCCGGAAATTTTCTACGGCATTCTCAGCGATGATTCTCTGCCCGGTCTTAAAGACCTGGTAGTACAACCTGCCGAAGGCTTGCAGCAGTCGCTGCAAAAAGCGGTCAGAAGCAAAACCATCCCGTTCTTTAAGGAGAAAGAAATTGACGGATATGTGACAATCCTTAAAGAGATTGCAGTGGAAATTGCCTGGAGAGCCCCGGGCAATCCCGACGCTTTTACCATAAAACGCCTGGTTGAGAATATATATGACCTGCCCGCAAATTTACAAAAAACCTTTGTTCGTCGGTATACTTTGCACCAGGGGCCACGAGAGGCCTTCCTTAAAGAGCTGTTTGAGGAAGAGCCGGCCTTTTCACTTTATCGGATTTGACCCAGAAGAATGTGTCTTTGATCCGTGTTCTCAATCGTGATATCACGGATTCGGAAAGGGGCTACCCCAAAGGCGTCCGCGACCTGGCAAAAAAGGATATCGACGGTGAAGATGGCTGGGCAAACTATCTCGATAAAAACGAGATAACGATACCGGAAAAAGACCGAGACGGGAAACCTTATACCGTCAAAGCCTATGCCCGGGAACTCGGCGTTTTCAAAAAAGAATTCCCCATGGTTGATTTTGTGCATTTCCTGGACCAGGGAAAAAAGCTGCCGGAAGATGAGCCAGTAAAGGAAAGATTCTTGCGCTTCTTTGATGATAATCCCGACTTTGACCTGGAAAAAATATCTATTGACCATTACCTGGCTGCCTCCGGCATTGAAGAAGAATTTGAGAGTGAACTGGATGACGCTAAAGACGTTAAAGAAAAAGAGAATATTGAAAAGCAGCAGGAGGTATTCAAGGCCGAGGTACGAAGCTGGCAGCGAGTGTACAAACTGCTACGCTCGCAGGGGATTTCATGGTAAAAAGGCACGGGGTTGTAAATCCCCTGCGAGCATGTTTCGTTCCTTTTGATGAGCCCGAATATTTGGGCTCAAAGTTCTAAACAAGCCCTGGCAGACTCGGTATCAACCCTAAGCATGATGCCACCCGACCACTTTGAACTGCCAATAGGAAAACAAAAGATGATTGAAGAAGTTGTTTATAAGCCTCACATGTACAATCCTTCGCAGAAATATCCAATACTTCTTGTCCCTGACGCTGATCCGATGCTTGGTATTATCAAAACCATGAACTTTTTATGGACTGAAGAACAATATACGATCCCGATTATACTTGTGGGAATTCCTTTCGGAAAAACGCCCGGATCAATTTGGGTAAATCGGTCTTACTACTTTCTTCCTGACTCAGTTGGTACCATCAATTATTACGGTAACAGTGTCCCCCTCAACAATGGTGGAGGGGCACAAGAGTTTGTCCAGTTCCTGAATAAACAAGTTTTGCCAACTATAGATAGAGAATACAATGTCGATCAAGAGCGGATCGGCCTCATCGGATTCTCCATGGGAGGCCTTTTCGCCGCCTGGCACTTGGTAAACTACCCCGGATATTTTAGTGATTACATCATTATTGCACCGCCACTTGATAAGCACTTTATAGGAAATGAATTCAATCTGGCATTTATTAAGCTCAAAAGCCATGGTTTTACGCGGTTTACAAATGTCTATGTGGCTTATGCAGAGCATGATTTGGATTCTGTACGCAAAGGCGCAGGACAATGGATCGAAGATTGGAAAGATATTGATGATGAGAATCTCAACTTTCTGGGAGAAGAAATCAAAGGTCTTCGCCATGATAGTGGTGCAATACCGGCAACGATTAATGGGTATAGATTTTTATATGGCAAGAAAAAGTAGAACAGAGGAGGCACAGCGCGTCGCATAACAAGTTAAGGATTGGAATAGAGTAAGTCCTGTTTTTGGGACGCACCTCTTTTCCAATCCGGTGTTGATCAACCCCGGACAAGATTCTTTCTATCTTGCAATTTGGATTTTAAAAAGTGCCCCGTTGCAGGGCTTTTGATGGTGTGAGTGGCCGGTTTCTTTTTTTTAGGCCCCGATTGTTTTTCCTGCCAGCATAGAAAATGCTTAAAAGGAAGGCTTTAATAAAAAGGGAAAGCCTTTTTGGGCGTAAGTATCCGGCGGTTTAACAGGAAACCAAAAAACGGTGGATAGATTTTAACAAGCTCTCTTTTCGGGGCGGTGCATTTGAATAATAAAAGATTTTCGGTATGGTCTTAAAAACCGTCAATAAGCCTTTGCATTTTGGGCACCAGGGCCGTGTAAAATAAGTGGAGAATTTTAAATTCCATTTGACAGCCGTTATAAAGCTATTATTTTTAACATCTGCAATACTCTGGCTAAAAACCCACTCAATCATTATTCCATTCACCACCTAAATCTCCCACTCAGCGATAATATATTTCACTAACAGAAATTCAATTTTAACAGTACTTTTGCCTTTTTATATTCATTTAAAAATTTTATGAGATAAACAACGAAGAATAAAATGAAAAAGTATTTCCTATTAATCAGTATGTCTTTGCCCCTTTTACTGTTTAGCCAATCCACTTTAATTGAGGGGAATGTCACCGATAAAAATGGTAATCCACTTATCTTTACAAATGTATATATTAAAGGTGGCATGGAAGGGAGCACTACAAATGCTGAAGGTTATTTCTCTTTCTCTACAAAAAAGAGTGGTACCGTATCTTTGATTTGCAGCTATATAGGATACGAATCATACCAAAAAGAACTTGATCTAAAAAAAGGCCAATCGATTTGGGTCAAAATTGTTCTAATGGAAAAATCCATCAAAGGTGAACGTATTGCTGTGGTCGCCAGCGCTTTTACCAGCGGAGATGGGGATGGTGTTACACTTACTCCTCTGGAGGTAGTACAAACGCCCGGTGCTGCAGCTGATATTTTTTGGGCAATAAAATCTTATCCCGGAGTGCAGCAGGTTGACGAAGGAGCAGGCCTTTTTGTGCGTGGTGGTGATGTTTCTGAAACTGCTGTTATCCTGGATGGAGCCTATCTGAATCATCCCTACCGGTATGAGTCACCCAATGGTGGATATTTTGGAACCATTACCCCCTTCCTGCTCAAAGGTACTTATTTCTCCAGCGGAGGTTATGGAGCAGAATATGGCAACGCCCTATCCGGAGCATTGGTAATGGAAAGTATGGATATTCCCTATAGCGATAGCTATACCATCGGGGTTGGGTTAGCTGCCTTATCAGGTGCAATGAGTAAAATTATCATTCCGGGCAAATTTGGTATTTCACTCTCCGGTAACTACAGCGACACAGAACCGATGTTCAATCTAAACAACAACCGTCTTAGATTTTCCCGGTTTCCCAAAGCATATGATATAAATATGAACATGATGTATAAATATTCTTCCTCTGGCAGTTTTAAATTATTTGTGTTTCGCGAAGTAGATGAAATTGGGATTGAAGTAAAGAATCCGCAATATGGTGGCTTTTATGAAGGCGACAGTAAAAACAATCTGCTAAATCTGCAATGGAAACACTTGTTCACAAAAGATCTTTTTATAGGTGGTAATATTGCTTATACAAAATTCAAAAACAACAATCGCCTTAGTGTATTAGATCTTTCAACAGATGAAAGCCTTTACCAGGTTCGCATTATTAGCGACTACACAGCTCAGGAAAAAATCAAGATTAAAATGGGCATCGAATCTTTTTATAATTTGGTAAATCTTAACGGGAGTTTTCCGGAAGTTGAATCAGACCTGGACCCTAATGCACCATCAAACAGCATAGATCTTGATTTTCACTCACACCGGGCCAGTGTTTTTTTACAGACTGAATTAACAGCGATTGATAAGTTAACAATTACGCCGGGTATTAGAAGTGAGCTACACTCAAAAACCGGACAAGTCACATACGGTCCACGTATTTCTATTACATATTCCATTGCAAACAACTGGAATTTAATCATGTCCAGCGGTAGATATCATCAACTACCAAAACCATTCTTATATGATTCTTATGTAGGAAACCCAAAACTTAGCAGTATGCAGGCGGATCATTATATTGTTGGCCTAAATTATCAGAAAGAGCAGACTATTGCCCGCCTGGAAGGTTATTACAAAAAGTACAGTCAGCTTATTTTGGATGACCAATTGAAGAACTATTCAAACAAGGGCAACGGTTTCGCACAAGGCATCGATCTGTTTTTAAAACACTCCTTTGGATTTATCAGCGGCCGAATTTCTTACAGCTATCTAAAAGCCCGCCGTCATTGGCATGATACCCCCCAAAGTGTCTCACCGGATTTTGACATTACTCAAAACCTGAACACAGTTTTACAGATCAAACTATCCGGTCATTTTCAAACAGGCCTGGCATATCACTTTGCCTCCGGTAAGCCCTATACTTCTTCAGCATCTCTGTATAACGATTCACGGACTCCCGACTATCATAAGCTGGACTTAAGTGCTAGTTATTTGTACCGCTTTTTCGATAATAACCTCACCATATTTTATGTCGGCTTTTCCAATCTTTTAGGCCATGATAACATTTTTGATTATTACTATTCACCGGATTATCAGGATCGCTATGCGGTAAAATCATCCATGTTGCGCTCTGTCTATTTTGGTGTGTCCTCTACCTTTTAATCAAAAATTTACGTATAATTAAACACTCAAAGGAGAAAATATGAAGCTCAAATTGTTAACCATTTTTATCACTTTTTTATTCTTTACAAACATTTCTGCACAGGATTTATCAGCTAATGACTCATTGCTTTTACAGGCTATAGGCAATCTAAATCAAGCGATAGATAATTGGAACGAGGCCGACCTGCAAAGTAACCGGGCACAATTAGAGCGACTGCTCGATCAAAACGACCAGAAATATCTGGTTCATTATTACATCGCATTTGCAGAATATAATCTTGTTAATTTTTATCAGGCGCAAAAGAAAGAAGATATGTTAGCCAAGCTATTAGATGATGGCGTTGAGCATCTGGAACAAGCCATACAAATCGATGTAAATTTTGCTGAGGCTTATGGATTGCTTTCCAGCTTATTAGGACAAAAAATAGGCCTTTCTCCTATTAAAGGTATATTTCTTGGCCCAAAATCGGGATCAAATATGGCAACAGCCTTAGAGCTTGATCCTAATAATCCCAGGCTACATTATTTAGCGGGTGTAAACGCATTTTTTACTCCGGCGATGTTTGGGGGAGGCATTGATATCGCCAGGAATTCTCTTAAACAGGCCATCGATCTGTTCAAAACATATAAGGTAACCAAAAGGCTTTACCCACAATGGGGCGAAAGAGAAGCCTATACATGGCTTGGCATTATTGCTGCTAAATCCGATAGCTTAAAATTAGCACACAGCTATTATAAAAGCGCGTTGGAAATATCGCCAGGGTTTAAATGGGTTGAATTGGAATTACTGCCAAATTTAAATAAAAAGACAGCCAGTGATGAATAAGGTTTTATTGATATGATCAATACGGATCATTAATATGAAGACCAATACGAGAATTTAAACTTAACATGACAAAACAAAAAGATCCGGATAACATACGTTTTAGAACAATCGTAAAATATAACAGCTTGTTTTGGGGGCCATGGATATTTTTTTACGCAATTATTTTTTATATAAATGTACAACTAGGCTATAGCATTAGTTTGGCTAGTTCGTTTACATTAACGCTTCCTCTTTTTTTACTAAGCCTTCTACTGTGGCCTCTTTTTAGAAAACTGCAATATGTTAAAATCCATATAAGCATAAAAGTAATTATTCATTTAGTGGGAGCCAATATTTACTCTGTACTTTGGCTCTCCTTTTATTATGGTGTACTTATTTTCCTCTTTGGCAATCGGCTTTTTACAATGTTTGATGTTGAGCAAACCATAGTATGGCAATACCCGGTTGGAATAACATATTACCTGATGATCAGTGGGACTTATTATTCATTAATTTATTACAAGGAGACAAAAAACAGGGAGATAAAAGAATCGCAATTGCAAATGATTTTAAAGGAGATGCAACTAAATGCATTAAAAAATCAGCTTAATCCGCATTTTTTATTTAACGCTTTAAACTCAATAAACGCACTTATTACAAGTGAGCCACAAAAAGCCCGAAAAATGCTGATTAAAGTATCGGATTTATTACGACTTTCTATTTCCAAACAAAAGCAATCCATGGTTAACGTTGCAACAGAAATGAAGTTTGTACATACTTATTTGGAAATTGAGAAAATCCGTTTAGCAGAGCGTTTAGAATATACCGAAAAGATTTATCCATCTTTAATGGATGCCCAACTACCTTCAATGATTTTGCAGCCACTAATTGAAAATGCAATTAAACATGGTATTGCAACATCCAGAAAAGAAGGATTTATTGAGCTTACCATAAAGCAGGAAGACTCTCGCTTGAAAATTGAAATCCGCAACAGCCTTGCTAAAACAGAACATGCACTGGATGAAAACAGCAATGCTGGATTAGGTTTAAAAAATATTGAAAAACGCCTGATAAATATCTATGGCGCAAATATGGAATTTAAATGTCTTAAAATGGATGATGAGTATCTTGTAATAATTATACTACCATTTACAATATCAGTTTAAACATGAACCCATCAATTCAAAATATTAATTGCATAATTGTTGATGATGAACCACTGGCCCGGCTAGTTATTGCTGAATTTGCCAGATCCCACACCAATTTAAATATAGTTGCTGAGTTTGGTGATCCCATCGAAGCATACAAAAAAATAAACACTCTTAAGCCGGATTTGATTTTCCTGGATATCCAGATGCCTGAGATAAATGGATTTGAACTTTTAGAAAAGCTTAATCATGTGCCAGTAGTAATTTTTTGTACCGCTTTCGATGAATTTGCAATCCAGGCTTTCGAAAGTAATGCCATTGATTACCTGCTAAAACCCTTTAATCAAAACCGTTTTGATAAAGCCCTGCTAAAAGCAGATGAAATTCTGCGATCAAAAAAATTTTCCCGAAATTTCCACCAGCTATTCAAGTATCTCAAACAGAATAAAGAACCATCCCGTTTGTTAGTTAAAGCCAGAGATGAATTGCTGTTTATTGAACCTGAGCAGATTTATTGGATTGAAGCACAGAACGATTACTGCATGCTGCACACACAAATAGGAAATTTTTTAGTTAACAAAGCAATGCAGAAGTTAGAAGAATTGTTTTCTGAACTTACCTTTCAACGCATCCACCGCTCTGCTCTTGTAAACTTCGGCTTTGTAAAAGAGATAAAGCCCTGGAGCTCCGGAAGATATTTGCTGATAATGAAGAACGGCGATGAAATTGAGAGCAGTAAATCCGGTGCCCGACTTATACGCGATATGATACTCTGATTTAAAAATAAGACGTCGGAAATAATTGGTGCCTGTACGCATCCCAACCCATTGGTAGCTAGATTTATAATTGCGTTTTTTATCGCTGCTTCCTGCGACTCCTTTTTGGTATTGGGATTATTCCTTGCTTATATTCAAATAATAATAAAAGGCTTTATAACAAAATAAGGTATATAAATGCCGCGCCGGGCACTAAAAGTCTTCAAACCGGCAGCACAGTAAGCCGGTATTTCCCCGAGGCATCGGGATTTGCAACATACCTGTGTTGGACTTGGCCGGTTTGGCCGGGATGAAGCGTATCGCCTTTTATATTGAGCATTGCTTTTGGGACAGCAAGGAGCTACGGCTAAAACCAACCCAAATCCCGCACCACCGGATACTTAACGTTCCGTGCAGACTCTTGCATTCCCGCTTCTTGTAAGTCCCGGTTCTCTTGTTGGGGCTTCAGACTTCCGCTCACCCGGAACGCCCTTGCAGTTTACCAATGGGCTTCGTCAACTTGCCCCTAAGGTATTTGCACTCGCCGGATAAGCTGTATATATTCATATTACAGATAAATATGTGTCCTGCCAGACACACTCAATCCTATGCAACGGAACTTATGCTCGGATAGTGAATCGGTAAATAAAAGTTTGTACAAGCCTAAGTCCACTGATACACCCACGGCCTTTGGTAGAGGAGAGCCTGGCATTGAGCATGGCTGACTTCAGCGGCTGTCGTCGGCCTGTGCCACGCAGCTGAGCGCCCGGTCCGTTGTGTCCATTTAGTTAAATATCGTTTGCTTTAACTTTGTTTTATTTGTACGTTTTCTATGTACAATTAAGATGGAAAGATAAAATGCAATCAATTGCTGTAAGCGAATTAAGAGCCAACTTAATGAGTGTTCTTAAAAATATTGAGAAAGGTTTTTCGGTAAATATCACTTCGAGAGGTAGAGTGGTAGCAAAACTTGTTCCACCCGAAGAATCTTTTAAGATGGCCGAGAAAAAGTTAGCAGAGATCAGAAAATCTGCTAAAGTTCATGATGTTTTATCACCAATTTCGGCAAATTGGAAAGCTGACCGTTAGTGGTAACCATCGACACTCATATAATTATTTGGGAAGCTCTCGATGCTGATAAACTTAGTAAAAATGCAAAATTTGCTTTTGAAAAGGCCAAGGAATCAGATGGCTTAATAATTTGTGATATTTCATTGTGGGAAATTTCAATGCTCATCTCAAAGAACCGCCTTGAAATTGAGATTCCATTCCTGGAATTTATAGCTTTATTAAGAGCAACTAGAAATTATAAGATGCAGTCAATCACTCCTGAAATTGCAGACATTTCGACAAACTTATTTTTAGAGATTAATTCTGATCCGGCAGATCGTATAATTGCAGCAACATCAATCTATTGTAACTCACTTCTAATTACAGCCGATCAAAATTTGCGTAATTCGAAATTAATAAATACAGTCTGGTAATTGGCAGTACAATCGAGTAGGCGGCTCCGGCTCAGACGGAGTGCGCATCTCACACCATCCTAAGGCCTCGGGATTTCCGCTTCGCTACAACATACCTGTGTTGGACTTGGCCGGTTTGGCCGGGATGTAGCGTATCGCCTTCTTTTGAGCATTGCTTTTGGGATTGTGATTTATGAAGATGTTTCAAATATAAAATTTTACAAATTATTATGTAAAAAACTGCCGCAAAGTTATTAAGTGTAAAGTCAAGCAAAAAGCGGCCTGTTTTGTATGCCGCTTTAT
>CAYWBI010000128.1:0-10714 GCA_964456445.1 uncultured Calditrichaceae bacterium | reverse complement strand
CCGGGATTTGCCGTAAAAAGAAAATATACATGATCAAACCCTTCCGGGGATAATTGAACATTTTGACCATTAATCGTAAACGGACCTTCATCCACAATATTATAACTTAGTTTAAAAAGGAAACTGCTACCGGCCATACCAATTTCGCTCAAAAAAGCATCCAGTTTGCGGGTCATATTTTCTGCCGCTTCACGGCGTTTATGACTAATTGCGAGGCCCGCTTCCAGGATGCCCGTTTCATGCGCATTTTTTGTTTGCCGAAGTTGATCTAAAGAGTCATCCAGATGGACAATATTATCCAACTCTGTGTTAATTTTATTTTTGTACTCAAGGAGGGCAGCCATATCGCTTTGCTGATATTTCTTTAGCAACAACTCCAATCGGGCAATTTGCCCGCGCAAAAATTCGGCCCGCAACGGATCAAATTCCATCTCGTTCAAATAACGCTCACACGTTTGACCGATTTCTTCCAGGGTTTCACGTGCGCCGGTCAGCCCCTGGGCCAAGGGCGCAAACTCTTTCTCCAAACGCACCAGAAGGTTGAAGCCGGCATTGGCATCACTGATCATTTTTACCGCATTGAGGTCACCTGCATATAGAATATCATGAACCATTTGGGCGGCATCATGCAATTTTTCAAAATTGTTTAAACGGGCCAGTTCTGCGCGTAGGGCATCTAAGTCGGATTCGCCTTCGGTGGCCCTGGAAATTTCATCTATTTGAAAACGGTATATGTCCTGGCTTCTTAAAGCGTTTGCCTGTTTCTCAAGCAGGGTCTTCTCCTCATGGCAAAGAGTTTCATATCGGCTTACCTGATCTTTAAAGGCGCAGATGTCTTCGCCCAATCCGGCAAAGGCGTCTAAATAGGGCAAATGGTTTTCCGGGTGCAACAATTGCTGGTGTTGGTGCTGGCCATGCAGATCGATAAGTTCCGAACTGATTTTATTAAGCGTTGAAAGCGCTACCGGCGAATCGTTCATAAAGATTCGGGAATGTCCGCTTTGACTGATTTCCTTACGGATAAGCAGTTGCCCATCGTGCGGTTCTGTTTCTATACTGGCGGTCAGAGCGGGGAGATCAGGCGCTTCGGAAATATCAAAAGTGGCTTCGAGAATTGCCTTTTTCGCCCCATTACGTACAAGTTCCACACTGCCCCGCGCGCCGCAGATTTGTGCGATCGCATTGACAATGAGGGATTTTCCGGCCCCGCTTTCGCCGGTTATTATATTCAGGTTTTTGCCGAATTGAATTTCGACTTCATCTATAAGGGCGAAGTTCTTTATATAAAGGGAACGTATCATAATTATTTTCGAATTACCGCAACTTTTCCGGTTGTTGAAGCACCATCGTCGGTATAGGCGATATAAAGATAAACACCGGAAGCAACAGGGAATCCGTTTGTGTCCTGCCCGTCCCAGTAGGCGCGCCCACCATCGATATCATTATTTGTGGTGGATATAACCCGGATCAATTTGCCGAATATGGAATAAATTTTTACGGTTGAATTGCCTTTAAGGCGCCGGATTTGAAAGCGATTGTTTGTACCATCCAAAACAAATGGATTTGGCCCGGCAATCACGGAATTAAAATTTTCCCGCAGGTCTGCGAAACTCCCCGTATAAACCGACAGCCCGCCCTCCGTTGCGATATATGCTTTGCCCTGAAGCTGATCAATATAAATGCTGTGCACATTATTATTTAACAAACCGCTGTTGGCAGTGGTAAAACTTTCCCAGGCCCCGGGCTCAAATACACTTTTATTGCTGCGCAATATACTCATTCCACCCGATGTTGCCACCCACTTATTATTAGCTGCATCGACCCGAATTTGGTTTATCCTAATCCCTACCGGTCCATTAACGCCATTTTCCCCGTCTCCCGGATGACGGTAAAAATTTAAACCATCAAACGAACTCAGACCGGAAGTGGTACCGATCCAAATAACGCCATCATTGTCGTTTGCCAGTGCACGGACCTCGTTTCCTGCAATATTGTCATCGGTGTCCCGCAGGAACACTACATCATCACTTTTGTTGTCAAGGGTACGATTATAATCCAGGATATAAACGCCCTGGTTTTCGGTAGCGAGCCAAACACGGCCAAAATCATCAAAGGCCAAATCGGCAATACCCCCTTCGGATAGAATGATACCATCACTTTTACCAAAATAGGTCCATTTTGATACATCAAGATCAACAATGCCGTTACCATTAAGTGGCGCCACCGCGAGGTAGCGGCCATTTTTAGCATAAGAATTTACAAACCACAAATTACCATCCGTATCTTCACGAAAAGCTGTAATCACCTCATAATCATCAACACCGTTATTGGCGCCACTAAAGTGGTTTTTATACGTAGCGTCCAGGCTGAGTGTCTGGGTAAAACTTGTATCGGGCGTGCTAATGGTTACACTGCCGGACGACGCATTGTTATGCATAAACTCAAACGTGTCTTTTTGCTTGTTGTACACAGCAAGACCCCCGCCCCAGCTCCCAATCCACATATTTTCGTTACGGTCTTCATAAAAAACCACAGAGGCTGAAAGACGGCCCCAAACATTATTTTTAAATTTGTACTGCATCCATTGCGACATATCAAAAAGGTAAAAGCCTTGCACAGGGCTATGCAGTTTATATTTTCCACTGCTCAGCCAAATACGCTGCTGATGATCCAGCCAAACATAACGCAGGTTACGAAAGGGGGGACCGTTTACTTTTATTGAACGCTGCCCTTCAAGACTTTTAAGACCTGCATTTGAAAGACCTGCCCAAAGATCGGAGTTATAGGTTATGCTTTTTACCGTTTTATCAAAGACAACGGTTTTTTCAATACCGCTTTGTGGGTTGAACTTAAATACGCCCCTGCCCGAAGCAACATAAAGCAGAGGGGCCACTATCTGAATATTGGAAATGTTTTTTGATAAAAATGCCGGGGCAATCGTGATGGTCCCATTTTTATCAAGCGAAGCCATTCCCTGCGACGTACCGATCCGGAGCAGCAGGCTATCGGCCGCTACACAGTTTACAGCCGTGGCAGGCAATCCGTCCATCCCCTTTATCATCCCCCAGCGACCGGGATCGTTTAAGGTATATTTAAAAACATCCGATGGGGCAAATAGCAATCCCTGCGGAGTTGCCGCCCAAATTTTATTATCAAACAGCGAGAGTTGCAGGATGTTATCTATCTGCTCGGGAAAATTCTGGAAGAGGTCATTAAATTGATATGCGCCGTTCCGCCAAAAAAAATGTGCAATCCCTTTTTCAGTGGCCACCCAAAGCGTATCGCCGCTTACATACAAATCATTTATTGAAAACCCCTCAAAGTTGTAAACGGTGGTCCATGCAGCGGAAGTCAAATCAAAAGCCTGGATATAGCCATTGGAGCTAGCTGTCAGGATTTGTGCATGGTTATCCGCCACAACCGACTGCAGGTCAACCGATTTCAGGCCATCGACCGTGGTAAAGCGCTTTAGCTGATCATTACTTAGATTAAAGCTAAAAGCCCCGCCGTCACTTACCGCCCATAGGGTATTGTCGCTGCCCGTGACATCCCGGACGTTGTTCATACCTGTTATGGCCTGCCAATCGGGATATTGTGCCCAGGAGATAAGCAGGGAAAGAAAAACCAAAACGATGGCATTAAGAACTATCCGGGTAGATTTTAGCATTATATATTCCTGTTTAAACCGTACACTCATTCCGAAGAATAAAGGTTTTGTGTATCAGCACCAACCCGCGATACGATTTTAACACAAGGTAGTTCCATTCGGAATGAATATGAAAAGTTGTATTGATGTATAAATTACTAATAAAGCAGATACTTGCACACAGGGGGATAAACCATTTCAACATACTTCAGGCGCCCGTGGTTCTCTTCTATCGAGATATGGCCATGAATGATATCGCCAAGTTTAATTCCGACAGAATCAGCTTCTTCCAAACTAATCCCCTTGTATAAACTTTTCAAATGGATGTCATAAAATGTATAACCGTCCGAGTCAACTTCCGCAACTTCGTAATAGCCCTCAACCGATGGACTGCCCTCATTGTTTTGGCTAAGCATAAAATCAAGCAAGGTTATTCTTTTATGGGCCATTTGAGTGGCCGCAAAGGTACGATAGCTTTCGGGCATATCCAGTTGCTGAAACAGGGCAAAACGGTCTGTAAGTTGATTACCGGTTTCGGCGTCCATATATTCAAAAAAATGCTGGAAAACCCGGTTGGCCTCGGGCCAGGAAAAGTCATCCTGTAAAATAAAAGCAAGCGGCATTTCTATCAGGAAGAACCCTTTTAACTCTTCAAATTCCAAGCTGTCAACATAAATGCCGCCGAGATAATTTTCTACATATTCGCTAAAGGCCGCCAAAACTGTGGATGTTAGTTTTGTTGTAAAATGGCCTGGTCGGTCCTGCTGGAAAGTTTCAATAATTGATGCCACCGCCAGATTGCCGTATTTCCAACTTTCGTCATCATCCTCATCAAGAAGCTCATCCAGGACGTCTTCGTCCCAGTTTTCAGCATCTTCCAAAAGGATTTCATTAAAATCATCTATGGCCGGGTCTTCGGGTTTTTTTAGTATAAGCGGGCCGTTTTTTTGGGTAAATTTTAAGATACTTTCCATAATAAAAAGGGACAGCGTATTTAGTTTTGGGTCGTTTTCATCGATTTCAACTACCAGCTCATAGTTATAAAAATCGATAAGGACATCTACGACCACATAGCTCATTACATCATGGAACAAACATTCTTCCCTGCTTGTACAGTGGTTTGTCTTACCAGCAAACTCCCTTACAGAGATGGCCGCCCGTACCTCTTCATCTTTAGGTGTGAATGGCTTAGTCAGTTTATTTGGGCAACCAAGCGAACAAGCCCCAAAACAATTTTTTTCTAAAAAAGTATTTAAACCATCGCCAATGGCAAATGCCAGAGATGCAATTTCCCGATTGTCCAGCAAAAGAACATCATCAACAGGCCAACCGGGCATAAAATCATGTTCAATTGAAGCGCCCAGATCATTTATCAATAGATATATAAAATAATCCAATTGGGTAAGTTCATACATTTCCTTTTCCCAATTGTTGATAAATTCACGCGCGGTGATATAAATGTTTTTAAATCTTTCTGCCAAAATATCTTCCAATCATTGCCAATAAAAGTCCGGTCAAATCAAACGGTAAAAACAGGAAAAACTAAATTTTCTTCCCCGGCGCCACTCTACAAATGCGTTCTATCGGGTGCGTTTGTAAACTTATGAATTTTTTGGGTCATTTCAATATATTCGTCCAAAAAATATGAAGATTTAAATACATTTCAAATTATATAATTTTATAAACTTGTTTTATAAATAATTTTATTAAATTAATCCATAAAATTTAATATCCAAAATACATAAATTCTAACATATCCAAGGAGACAACCATGGAATTTAAAGATCTGACCAAACCAAGCAAAGGTTCGGCAATCTCGCTTCACAATAAATCCATAAACGTACCAAACAACCCAATAATTCCCTTTATAGAAGGCGATGGAATCGGACCCGATATTTGGCGTGCCGCACAGCGTGTTTTTGACGCCGCTATTGAAAAAGCGTATAACGGTTCAAAGAAGGTAGAATGGTTTGAAGTTTTCGCTGGGGAAAAGGCTTTTAAAAAATTTGGCTCATGGCTTCCCGAAGACACCCTTACTGCCTTTAGAAATTATCTTGTCGGTATCAAAGGCCCGTTGACCACTCCAATTGGCGGGGGTATCCGTTCGCTAAACGTGGCCCTTCGCCAACAATTGGATTTATACGTCTGTCTGCGCCCGGTCCGGTATTTTGATGGAGTGCCTTCTCCTGTGAAAAAACCTCAATTAGTTGATATAGTCATTTTCCGTGAGAATACCGAAGACATATACGCCGGTATTGAATGGGCCGAGGGCACGCCCGAGGTAAAAAAAATAATTGATTTTTTACAAAATGAAATGGGCGTGAAAAATATTCGCTTTCCGAAAACATCGGGGATCGGTATTAAACCCGTTTCACAAGAGGGGTCTGGCAGACTGGTACACGCTGCAATAGAATATGCACTCTCTCATCAGCGGAAATCTGTTACGCTGGTGCATAAAGGCAATATCATGAAATATACCGAAGGCGCTTTTAAAAACTGGGGATATGAAATTGCAAAAAGCAAATTCAGGGATCAAATTGTCACCCAAAGCGAAAGCTGGATAATCGACAATAAAGATCAAAATCCCGGCTTAAGTATTGAAGAAAACGCTCAGATGATCACGCCGGGTTTCGAAATGCTGAACGATGAAAAACAGCAGGAAATTATAAACGATGTTCGTGATGCACTAAAACTGATGGACAGTCACGGCAACGGCCAATGGAAAAAAAAGGTGATGGTTAAGGACGCCATCGCAGATATCACGCTACAACAAGTTTTAACCCGCGCAAATGAGTTTGATGTAGTGGCCACTTTAAACCTGAACGGGGATTATCTATCGGACGCCCTTGCTGCACAGGTTGGCGGAATCGGTATCGCACCGGGTGCGAACATCAATTATGAAACGGGTAACGCAATTTTTGAAGCAACCCATGGCACCGCGCCCAAGTACAGCAACCTGGACAAGGTGAACCCGGGATCGATCATTCTTTCCGGTGTACTCATGCTGGAGCATTTAGGATGGCAAGAAGCAGCGGATATGATTGTAACAGGGATGGAAACGACCATAAAGAACAAGGTTGTAACCTATGATTTTGCCCGCCAGATGGAGGGTGCAACAAAGGTTAAATGCTCTGAATTTGCAAACGCGATAATCAAAAATATGTAACCCGGCGATAATTAAACACGCTGGTTTTGCCAGCTGAAATTATTAAAAAGAAAAGCCCCGCAGCATCTACCATTAATGGAAGAAGCGCGGGGCTTTTTATATCTATACGATCAACGGAATTTTACCAGATTTTAACGCGTTCATCTGCGGTGCGGAACATCTTATCGCCCTCTTTTACACCAAATGTTTTATAAAACTCTTCCATATTGGAGGTGATACCGTTACAACGATACTCGGTAGGAGAATGCGGATCCGTTTTTAAACGTCTGCGGATTTCATCCGGGCGGGCCACACTCGCCCAAACCTGGGCCCAGCCTAAGAAGAAACGTTGATCGCCTGTCAACCCATCAATCACCGGCGCTTTTTTACCAGCAAGCGCTTTTTGATAGGCATAATAAGAAATCGTACAACCACCAAGATCTGCAATGTTTTCACCTAAAGTAAGCTTACCATTGATATGCAGGGTATCGATCGGGTTAAAAGCATTATACTCTTTAACCATTTTAGCGGCGCGTTCTTCAAATTTCCGGGCATCTTCTTTTGTCCACCAGTCGGTGAGCTTGCCATTGCCATCGGATTTCCGTCCCTGATCATCAAAACCATGGGTCATCTCATGCCCGATAACAGCGCCAATTCCACCATAGTTTACAGCGTCATCTGCTTCCATATTAAAAAATGGAGGCTGCAGAATGGCGGCGGGAAATACCACTTCGTTCATGCTGGGGTTATAATAGGCATTTACAGTTTGCGGGGTCATAAACCATTCACCGCGATCTACAGGGTTGCCAAGCTTGGCCAGTTCACGCCGGTGCTCGACTAATTTGGAGTTTTTGATGTTTCCCAGAAGGTCATCCGCGGTGATCGTCAAAGCGGAATAATCTTTCCATTTGTCCGGGTAGCCGATTTTGGCATTTATCTTGGCCAGCTTTTCCAATGCTTTTTGTTTAGTGCCATCGCTCATCCAATCCAATTGTTCGATGCGTTCTTTAAAAGATTCCCTCAAATTCTTAACCAACTGCACCATGCGCTTCTTGGCTTGCGGCTTAAAGTATTTCGCTACATATAGCTTACCGATTACTTCACCCAAAACGCGCTGGGTTGCGGAAACACCCCGTTTCCAACGCGGCCGGTTTTGTTGGATGCCACTTAAAGTTTTTCCATAAAAGGAAAATTTCTCATCCACAAACCTCTTGCTAAGATAGCCAGCGGAAGATTTGAGCAATTTATAGGTATAATACGTTTTCCAATCACTAATGGGGATTTTTTTCATAATCTTATTAAGGGCCTGAAAATAATCCGGTTGACGGACAATTACGTTTTGTACTTTCGATGCTTCAGCGGCTTCCAGATAGCTGCCCCAATCAAAATCCGGCATTAATTTGGCAAGCTGGCCACGGGAATATTTGTTGTATGTTTTGTTACGGTCCCGGCTGGCAGCCCGTTCCCACTGATGTGTGGCTATTTGTTTTTCTATCCGCACAACCGTCTTTGCCTTACCATGGGCATTGTCTATGTGGGCCAAATTGAACATGTTTTCCAAATGTCTGTTGTAAGCTTCACGGATTTGTTTCATACGAGGTGTATTGCTGAAGTAATAACCCCGGTCCGGCAATCCAAGCCCGGACTGACTGATATAAAGGATATAGGCCGTCGGGTTTTTGGCATCCTGATCGATCCAGCCGCGCACGGGGGATTGAATCCCATAGATTGATGCATAGCCCATATATCGGGCAAGGTCTTTGCGTGTTTTAATTTCTGCGATTTTTTGCAGATCATCAACGATCGGTTTCATGCCTAGTTGTTCAACGTGGTTGGAATCCATAAAACTCAGGTACATATCACCGACTTTTTGCATATCGCTAGCGGCTTTTTTGTCTTTGGCGTTGGCTGCTTTTTCAATAATACCACGTAAGTTTTTTTGGGCTTCATCATAAACCATGTTAAAGGAACCATAACGCGCCTGATCGGCAGGGATCGTAAAAGTTTTTAACCATGTTCCATTCATGTAATCATATAAATTATCCTGTGCCCTTACCGTTTT
This sequence comes from uncultured Calditrichaceae bacterium, assembly GCA_964456445.1. Lineage (GTDB taxonomy): Bacteria > Calditrichota > Calditrichia > Calditrichales > J004 > CAYWBI01. The sequence continues at coordinate 1,861 of CAYWBI010000128.1, read as the reverse complement.
ATCCATATGCGCTATGGCAATCCCAGATTTTTGTTCTTTTTGACAAGACACAAAAAATCCAGTGAAAATAAGCGCCAGTATTAAAAATTGCTTCATTCCAAATCCTCCAAAGTAATAATATTTTATCCGTATCGATTGGCTACGCTGAAAAAAATTGTAAGTTACAAAAATTAAGATATTTTACCATTTTATATTTTTGAAAAATGTAGATGGTTCAATGGGTTCCACTCGACAGAGCTTGTTAAATACTCCGGGCCGTCGTTTACCCGAGCATGATTTCTCTTGCCAAAAACAGGACCGGGCAGATAATCTGCCAGGGAACAGGCCGGCCCGCCTATCATTTAGCTGAATAGATACAATTTTTTTAGGGGAAGCATACCATTTGAGGAAATCTGCCTTATATTTAAACTAAACAAACACTGGGGGCAAAATGTCTGATTTTAATTTTATGGGCACCGATTATATACAGTTGATTGTCGGCAATGCAAAACAAGCGGCCCATTTTTATCAAACACAATTCGGTTTTGGCCTGGAGGCTTATTCCGGTCTGGAAACCGGTAACCGCGACACGGCGTCTTATATGTTGCGTCAAAACAAAATCCGGTTTGTTCTAACCACACCCTATAGTTCGGAATCCGTTCTCAATGAACACCTGCGCATGCATGGCGATGGTGTTATGGATGTGGCTTTTTGGACAGATGACGTCCGGGCGGCCTGGCAATATGTGACCGCACACGGGGCAGAATCGGTTTTGGCCCCCACGGTCTTTAAAGACGAATTTGGCGAAATTATAAAGGCTACGATAAAAACTTATGGTGATACCGTTCATAGCTTTATCCAGAGGGACAAATATAATGGGCCGTTTATGCCCGGCTTTGAGGCCAGGAAATCCAAAATCAGCCCAAAACCCGTCGGGCTGAATTTTATCGACCATTTTGTGGGCAACCAACCGGAAGCTCAAATGGAGAAAATCGCCAGTTGGTACGAAAAGGTTTTTGGCTGGGAACGCTTTTGGACGGTGGACGATACCGATGTGGGCACCGAATATTCATCGTTACGTTCAATTGTGATGACCAATGACAACCAACGGATAAAAATGCCAATCAACCGACCGGCGGCTGGATTGCGAAAATCCCAAATACAGGAATTTGTAGAATATTATAATGGCCCCGGTGTACAACATATTGCCATGGATACTAGCGATATTGTAACTACGGTTAGCCAATTGGCCGCAAACGGCGTTGAGTTTTTGGATATACCAAAGCATTATTATGACACGCTCAGCGACCGCGTAGGCGAAATTGATGAAGATATCGACGCCCTGGCCAAGTTAGGCATTTTAGTCGATCGCGATGAATTTGGTTATCTGTTGCAATTGTTCACCAAACCGGTGGAAGACCGTCCAACCCTATTTTATGAAATTATACAACGCAAAGGATGTACCGGTTTTGGCAAGGGTAATTTTAAGGCATTATTCGAATCCATTGAACGGGAACAGTCACGCAGAGGAAATCTTTAAAAACAAGGTACCGAGATCAACAAAAAGTTGTCGGGCAGAGCCGGTCTGATTCTATCGTCAAATAACATAATCACGCGGGTAAACCAAAGCCAGGCCTAAACAAATTTATGATCATCTTTTCTATCTCCTGAAGGGGGAAAATAATAAGCAAAGGGCAACGCCCTGGAAAATTACAAAAATAAATTAAAAAAGGCTCTACTGGGTTTTGTGTGGGTAAATACTTAGATAGAAAGAAAATTCAGAAGACAAGAAAACAGGGTTGTCAAATTAATAGTGGATAATTGGGAGCCGGGAATTGGCTTTTGGCATGAGAACATCTGGACTCAAGGGTACAGTGCCGCA
>CAYWBI010000127.1:0-10863 GCA_964456445.1 uncultured Calditrichaceae bacterium | reverse complement strand
AACAACCGGTACATCCACGTCTTTTAAATAAAAGGCGGATGCTATTTTTTTAGAATTAGAAAAACCGGAGCGGTGCAAAGCCCAGCCAAATAAAATACCAATGGCAAATGCAAAGAAGAAATTCATATTTCCGGAGATAATTCCGTTTTTAACGAGTGGTCCAATCATAGCCATTGCCTCCTAACAAAGTATGCAGCGGCAAAACCGCCGATAAAGATACAGATCATAAACACCCAGGAGCCGATGGATAGTTCTGCCCCGCCGACCAGGGCTTGTCCGCTGGTGCAGCCCCGTGCTAGGCGAGCTGCAAATCCAACGAGAACGCCGCCGCTAAGGGCCAGAATTAAACGGCCTTTAACGGAAATGTTTGGGCCGCGTAAAACTTCAATTTTAAAGTCATGGGCAAATTTTGATGCCAGGAAGGCGCCAAGCATCGAGCCCAGGGACAAGAAGATCAGATAATCCATAAGTGGACTTTTCCCGTGGGCAAAATATTTGGCAAAGTAAACGCTATGTTCCGTATAGCTGGGGACTATAATGTCCTGCATCCAGGCGGCAAAACGGGTAAATGCCCCGGATGCTCCAAGACCGCGTCCCGCCGTATAAAAGGAGAGTATGATCGCCAGGCCAATGACCATGCCGCCCAATACCGGATTCCAAAGTTTCTTTTGCATTTTAAAACTCCTTTTGTAAAAATAAATTATGAATGTGCATGATTTGCAATATTCTCACATTCATCCAATTCCGGGATATGTTCATTGTCTTTAACTAATTCCTTTTTAATGAGATGATGTTCTTCACTTTTATATTCTACCCACCATTTATAATGGTACAGATAGGCATATAGCTCATTCACTTTTCCGGTGATCATAGAGAAAAAGGCCGGACGCTCTTCGGGGAAGATGGCAGCCATGTAAACATGTACAAATATCCCGGCCACAACCGACATGGTAGCGACGAAGTGGACCAACAAAGCCCATTGGATAGTGCTTGCCGGCATAAGATGAAAGGACATGATTGGTCCGGTAATGATGAGCAGGATAGTGCTAAAAGTTACAACAACCGCGTATGCTTTTTGTCCGGCATTATACGTCCCCTGGGGCGGCATTTCATAACTTTTTAGCTTACCCATCAGATTTTTGACTTTTGCCGGAAACCAGCGCAGATCATCCATGTCAAAAATTAAGTCATTTTTGACAAAATTCATCAGATACTTTTTAAAGCCAAAAATACCATACATCAATAAGGTATTTATCCAAAAGACACCAACGCCGATATGAAAATGTAGCATGGCACTTCCACCACCAAAGATGTGGTGCATCATATCGATGTACCAGACCGGAACAAATTGAAGGTAGTCTGCGGATATAAGTGCGGCCCCGGTTGCAAGCAGAAAGAACCAGCAGATGGCATTTATCCAATGCAGGGTAACGCCGGCCACGCCATGTTTTTTCATGACCAGGTTTGCCAATAGACGTTTTTCCACAAAGGTAAGTCGTCGTTGCTTACGCAAGAGATCGTGTTGAAGACGGATGTCTTCTCTTAATTTGCTTGTTTGTTGACCCATTCTTTTACTCCTTTACATCGCTTTCGCCATGGAACAATTGCATTGCAAAAGCCGCGGCCTGTCCCAAAAATGTTCCGGCTATAACAACTTTAAATAGCGGGATAAAAAATTTACTCCACATATTTTGTGGCGTTGGCATAACCGGCTTCTTAGGCGGAAAGGCCGCAGCAACCAATGGGAATACGTCATTATCATCTTTATAATATACATTTGGCCCAACATTTACCTCCATTGAAATCAGCGGAACGGCGCCCGCGGCAACCAACTTGCTTACTTCGGAGGCCGGATCGTCAAGATCACCAAATATCCGCGCCTGACCGATACAGGTTTCCACACAAACAGGCTCAAGGCCTTCTTCAACCCGGTCGATGCAAAAATCGCATTTATCCACTTTGTTTGTAAGCGGGTCCAGATAGCGTGCGCCGTAAGGGCAGGCTTCAATACATAAACTACAACCGATACATAAATCCTTGTCAACCACAACGACGCCGTCTTCACGTTTATAGGTGGCGCCGGTTGGACAGGCCTGTGTACAAGGAGAATCATCGCAATGATTGCATAAACCAACATAGCTGGTTTTTTTAATGTCCGGATATACCCCTTGAGGGGGCAGCTCATGCACCCAGTTGCGATAGTTGGGTACCGGAACATCATAATAGGATCGACAGGCCACTTCGCATGCATGACAGGTTATGCAGCGATTCATATCAATGGCCATTGCATATTTACTCATTATTCCCCCTAACAGCCCTCATCAGCCGGTTCTTCCTGTTGTTTTGTACGTTTAATTTGATGACGGGTAATTTTTTTCTTTTTTACACCCGCTACTTTTGCGGATAGTACCCCGGTAAAATTTACATCTGCCGTTGCCAGCAACGGATTGCCATCCAGTAAAACACGGACAAAGTTCACGCGTAATCCCGTTCCTCCGCTGATTGGATCGATGGTATATTGTGAAATAAGATGATTGTCCGATACCTGGCGGCGCGTATAGTTAAGCAGGCCGCGGTCATTCCCACCAAAACCGTGGGGCAAGTAAACAGCATCCGGACGCATACCGGGCGTCATCAAAATTTTAATATTATCAGATTTAACACCGTCCTGATTTTCAAGTGCCACATATTGCCCATCACTAAGTCCCATACTACGTCCAATGGTTTCATTTACCCATAGATGGGGCTCGGACATGATAGTATTAAGCATGGGGTTGCTTTCTGTTTTCCCATGAGAATGGACCGGCATCAGGCCATAAACCAAGCGGAAATACCCTTCCGGCGGGTCGTTGACCGGTTCGTAGCCTGGCATAGGATCGAAACCAAGGTCCTTTAATTCTTTTGAATACAGATGGACTTTACCGTCATCGGTTTTAAAATGATACTTCTCCCCCTTGTTTAAATAGGGTTTGGATGGAAAAGTTATCAGGCCATTTCGTTTTAGTTTTTCAAAGGAGACGCCGGTATCTTTAAGCTGATAGCGGATCACATCTTCATAATTATCGTACGGGTAATAATCTTTTAAGCCGAGACGAATTCCAAGCTCACGGGCTATCCACCATCCGGGACGTGTGTTATGTACCCGTTGTGCAACAGGTTGTCTCAGCGCGATATATTGTTCCCGCCAACTGGTGATGGAAAAAAGCTTGTCATATCTTTCCAGGTAGGTGTCTTCCGGTAAAATTACATCCGCATACCAGGTTGGTTCGGTAGGACGAACATCCACCACAGCCAAAAAGTCCAACTGATCTATAGCCTTTCGTGTCGTTTCCTGTGAAGGAATACTGTTAAAAATATTCTGACCAAAAACCATCCATGATTTGATTGGATATGGTTTAGCGTTAAGCGTAGCTTTTACCAGTTCCTGGGTCAGGCCTTCATGGTTGCCAAACGGATATGTTGTCCCGGCGCCATCGACCCGTTCGCGTTTTGGTTTTGGGGCCGGCGGTATCGGCAATGGATTTAACCGTACCGGCAAGGAAGATTTTAAAAAGTACCCGCCTTTTTGACCCCATGTGCCAAGTAGTGCCGAGGCAATGGCCATGGCCCGGGCGCGTTGGACGTCGTTGCCATACCAGGCCACATGACGCCCCGGATGGATAACTACCGCCGGTTTGGCGGCCATCATCGCGCGGGCGGTTTCCACGATAACCGAAGCGGGTATTTCCGTGATTTTTTCAGCCCATTCCGGCGTGCACATGGCCACATGTTTTTTGAGTTCTCTAAAACCGGTGGTTTGGGTGCGGACAAAGTCCTTGTCATAGCCTTCTTCTTTGATAAACACGTGGATCCAGGCCAGCAACAAAGCGGTGTCGGTACCAGGTTTTATGGGCAGCCACCACTTGGCCTTACTGGCCGCGGTGGAAAATCGTGGGTCAACGGCGATGATCTTTGCTCCATTGACGATGCCATTTGTAAAATCGATAATTTGTCCGGTATGGACATTTTCGCCAAGTGCGCTGCCGATCAGGGTTATCACTTTTGCATCGGCTAAATCGACACGTTCCGGTGAACCGAGCGCTTCGCCATAGGTCAGTTCATAACCTACATCGCGTGAACCGCGGCATTGTGCAAAGGAAGGTGCCGCGTTATTGGGTGATCCCCAATATTTGTACATGTCATTGATAAATTTAGCGGAGGCGCCATGGGAAAATAACGCATTTGCTTCTACGCCATATGTATCTGCAACAGCTTTTAATTTATCGGCAGTATAGTCCAGGGCTTCTTTCCAGCTTACCTTGCGCCATTTGCCGCTTCCGCGTTCTCCATCACGAATCATCGGAGCGGTAAGCCGGTCTTTTTCATATACCAGTGCGGGCCCTGCATTGCCCCGTGCACAAATCATACCCCGGTTGTTCGGGTTCTTGGGATTGCCTTCTACATGAATCACACGGCCGTCGGCCACCGTGGCAATTATTCCACAGCGCCAAAAACATTGCTCACATACCGTTGCAATTTTTTCTACATGTCCGGATTTTTTATGTACCGCGGCATTGGCATTTTTTGGCCGTAAAGTATTTAAACCAACCGCTGCGGCGGCGCTGGCCGTACCGCTAACCTTAAGAAAAGATCGGCGTGATATTTTCTTTGCCACAATTTTCCCCTTTCGTCGTAATGCTGAATGTTCTGCGCTATATTTTGTAAATCTTCTTCCGTTTCTTGTTTGTTTATGTTCTAAACTAAATATACGATAAATATTTTACGATGTGAAGCAATAAATGCAAATCTTTTAATCTTTTTTGTTTTTTTTTGTGAATTATATACATATTTGAATATCTATCATCTGAAATTGAAAAATCGGAGATACAATGGGTGTTCTTTTTTTTAATCAAAGAACCGTTTTAGGGGCAGTGGTAAAAAAAATATTGCCTTGAGCCGGTTTGTTTTTTCATTTCTATCAAGTCAAATAAAAAAATTCTCCTATTATAGTTTTTGTTTAATATTGGGCCCGTCGGCTTTTTCCGTAAAGCATGGACCCAGCGGTAATCCCCCCGTATGTGCCCAAACAGGAAATAAAAAAGATTGGGGAAGGTTGGGTTGTTTTATATCAGGGCCGGAAGGTAAATTAGCAGCGAAATAACTTTTGAAATGAGGGGAATTTAATCCTGATAATACTATTGTCTAATGACCTGAAAGTGGGTACATGCCTTTTACTTTTATCGAGCAAACGCTTCCGGGCGTCATACTAATCACACCGCGCGTTTTTGAAGATACCCGTGGTTTCTTTTTTGAAGCATACAAACAAAGTGAGTTTTTGACCCATGGGATTGATGTTAACTTTGTCCAGGACAATGCATCTTTTTCCACCAGGGGGGTTTTGCGTGGCTTGCACTATCAGCTTCCGCCCCATGCCCAGGCAAAACTGGTACGCTGTTTAAGTGGGTCTATTTACGATGTGGCCGTGGATATCCGCAAAAATTCACCAACCTTTGGCCATTGGACCGGGCTGGAACTAAGCGCCGAAAAGAAAAACATGCTGTACATTCCCACCGGATTTGCACATGGATTTTATACGCTTAGCGAGCGGGCAGAAATTTTATATAAGATATCGGCGGAGTACGCCCCGCAATCCGAGCGCGGCATTATCTGGAACGATCCGCAGTTAAAGATTGACTGGCCGGTAAAAAAGCCGTTGCTTTCGGCCAAGGACCGGAAATTCCCCGGGCTTCACGCGGCGGAAGTGTTTTGATCTGTTTTTTTACTCAGCATTACAAAAGACTATAAAAAAAATGCCAACCGAAAAATTGTTCCGGTTGGCAAGGGTTTTTAAAATGTATATTTATAGGCCTTCAACCGAATAAACGGCATAGCCACGTGGCGGGGCCCAAACTTCTACCCAACCATTGCTCTGACAATATTTTGTTGCGGGTTGATAATTTTGCCCCGCAGCAGATGAATACCAGGCATAGACCTTAAGGTTTTTATTGTAGAGATAAGAATTGTTTGTGTGTACCCAGGAACCCTTCCAGGATGATGCATTATCGTTTAAAACTACAATATATCCGGGTGATGAAGTTGAACTGCCATAACTTCCATAAATCAACTGATCACCATCGTTGGTTTTTAACAACTCAATGTTAGGCGCCGCACCGGCTAATTGACCACGTACCCATACCAACTGCTTGATACCATTTCCCCATTGCCCCCCGATATCTTTCAAGCCATAATTATAATAGTCTTTCCACCAGATGGATGGATACCCCTGGTATGTCATCATAAATGCATAGGCAAGCATTTTATCGTTTGTAATAATATCCGTATCATGATTTCCGGCAAATGTAACGGCCTTAAGTGGGTTTTTAGCAGCAAAAGACTTTGAAGGATCAACCATATTCGGTAGATAGCCGCCCCCGGAAGTATTATTGCATATATCCGCCATCGTATAATACAAAGCAAAATCAAAGGCTGACGCCCCGGTTTGACCTGTCCACCAATCCAGGGTAGATGTATTGGAATCCCAGTATTCACCAACGCTGAAAGGATCGCCGGTAGCCGTGATCATATCCTTGACAACCCAGGGTTCCAAACCTTTTACATAGTCAAACCGCCAGCCGCCGTCAAATTGCATGCTGGTCTTAAGCCAGTTCATCCAGGTTTGCATATCCGTATAAGCATTACCGGTCATGTAACATATATCGGGAAAACCGCCAAAGGCCCCGGCATCATAACCATGGACGGAATTGGGGTGAAATGAACCATAATGCCAGGTAGCTTTACCAGACGCAACGCCACTAAAATCGGTCCATGTGCTGTCACCGGTATAGGGGTTATATTCCGACTGTCCGCCTGAACGATGGTTCAAAACAATATCTTCCATCGTGCTAATACCCTGTGCATGAAAGGCTGTTATGGCCGTTGACAATTCTGTTTTTGATCCAAACCGGGTTTCGGTTGTGCCATACTGGTTGTAGCTGCCCAAATCATAATAATCCGCCGGGTCATATCCCATAGAATAACTTCCGCTTTGGCCTTTTGAAGCAGGCGGAAACCAGATACGGTCAATACCGTAACCTCCGGCCATGTTGGCAAGTTCAGTGGCTTTTCCGGCCATGGTATCGTACCAGGTTCCGCCCATGGGCACATCCCAGTAAAATCCCTGCATCATTGCGCCGGATATATTCGATGTTTTTTGCAAACCGTGAAATTGTGTGCCTTGCCCGTTAACGCCCGTGGAAGAAGTATTCGGCGCCGACGGAGATGAACATTGTAGAAAAAACAATGCGATGATCAGTAAGGAAATGGTGTATCTGAAACGTACCATGAGATAAGCCTCCTGTATTTGGATAATAAAGAGTTATATTTTTACAGGTTCCTTCCTTCTGCATCCATTCCATGAAAATTGTAAAACGGTTTTAACGCAACAACAGCATTTTCCGCGAACGGGTAAATGTACCTGTTCGCAGACGGTAAATATAAACCCCGCTGGCCAGATTGCCCGCGTAAAAAACAACATGATGGCCGCCGGCCGGCTGCCTCCCCGACTGAAGTTGTTTTATCAGACGTCCCCGCAAATCATATACCGCTAATTCCACCTGTGTGGCACGGCCAAGCCGGTACGAAATGAGTGTGGATGGGTTAAAGGGATTGGGGTAATTTTGTTTGAGTTGAAAAGTGGAAATAATTTGATCCTTCCCATCCAAGGCCGTTGGCACCAACCCGCTGTCCGGCCTCTCCAGTCTTTTATCGGTATAAATATGAAACTCGCCCGCATCCAGAGGCCATTGGGAATGGGTGTCTGTAATCAGCATGCTATCTCCGCTAAAATAATCATACCAAAAACCGGTCTTTGTAAATTGTGGATCGATAGTGGTGCCCGTTACCCCAAAATTGCCGATGATGGTTGCGTTAAGATCATAGTTTTTTATCACGATGCGTTTGGCCTTGCCCGCAACTGAGAGTTGCACATTTGCGCCGCTGCTGCGGAAGGCGGGATGATTTTTTCGCAATGTTAACAATGCGCGCCAGCTGTCAAACAATTTTTTTCGATCAGGGTCCAGCAGATAATCCCAATGGATAGGTTTATTGCCGACCCGGCCTCCCTGGTCGATGGAGACATCATAGCCCAATTCGCCAAACTGCCAGATCATCTTAGGACCGGGCAGGGTAAAAAAGAAAGCGCCTGCCAGTTTCATCCGTTCCAATGCCGTCGGCAAGTCCGTGACATTATACCCCCCGCTGCTGTTACCGTATTGCAGGTTTTTATACATCAGCCGTTCTTCATCGTGGCTTTCCATATAGCTAACCAGGTTAGCCTTGCTCCAATCACGCGAGCGGTAAAATCCCCAGGTTAAATCCGAGGTGCTTGTATAACCCATGGTGGCTTCGTTGTAATTATAGTTCATATTGCCCCAGAGCATCATGCCGTCGTTTGCCAGGATTTTTTCCTCGCTGTTATCGGCAAAGTGCTCCAGGATCACATAGGCTGAGGGGTCCACAGCCCAAATTTGCCCGGCCATGCGCTCCAGGATACTGATACGGGTACCGTCAAACTGTCCCCATTTGCCTACATCGTCGCCGCTATATTTTTGGGTAAAACCCTTGGAAAGATCAAAGCGGAAACCGTCCACATGGTATTGTTCAAGCCAATAGGCATTGATGCGGTCCACCAGCTGTTGGGTGAACGGGCTTTCATGATTAAAATCATAACCGACGCCATAAGGGTGCGGCCCCTGGTAGCCGGCTTGGTTCGGGTTCATATCGGGATTGTACCACAGGTTTTGCGCGTTTGGCGGGCCAAAATCCCCTTCGGCATACAAACGCACAAAGGGCGACTGGCCAAAGGAATGGTTCAACACCATGTCCATGATCACCGCGATGTTCCGGCTGTGACAGGAATCCACAAAGGCTTTAAAATCAGCCGCCGGACCATAATATTTATCCACCGCAAAATAAAACGACGGGTTATAGCCCCAGCTTTCGTTGCCTTCGAATTCGTTGACCGGCATCAGTTCAATGGCGTTGATGCCCAGATCTTGTAAATAGCCCAGCGTATCGATAAGGGTTTTAAAATCATGTTTGGCCACAAAATCACGGATCAATAGTTCATAGATCACCAGGCCGTCCTTATCTGGGCGTTGATAATCCTGTGTCTGCCATTGATAGGCTTGCTGCCCGCTTTGAAGAATGGCCACGGCCTGTTCGGTTTTACCGTTGGGATAGGCCTTTAGCCCGGGATAGGTGGTGGCGGGGATGTATTGATCGTTCCAGGGGTCCAGTATTTTTGCCGTATAGGGGTCTGCAATACGCAAATCACCATCCACCAGATATTGAAAGGCATATTCCTGCTGCGCCGTAAGATTGTCCCATTGAATCCACCAGTAAACATGGGTGGCGTCTATGCTGTCACGTTTTAAATAAAAATCCGCATCCACAAGCCAGTCATTAAAATCTCCGATAAGGTACACAAATTTTTTATAAGGGGCCAGCAGCGAAAGTACCACACTGTTGTTGCCGACATAATTGATACCGTCGGCCGTTCCCTGTGGACGGGGCTGGTCCGTTGTAAGCGGGTTAACCATTACGGCAAAGGACGTTGAATCCAGAACGCCCGCCGTATCGCTGCCAACGACTTTAAAAATGTGCATTCCGGTTGTGGAAGCCGTAAAGGTATATTCCAGGGTATCCTGAGAAACCATATCGATCAGGGCGTCGTTGTCATAGAGTTTTTGTTCGGCAATCCTGGTGCCAATGGTAACCGCAATGGAACGGATTGGCAATGTACCGCCGGGCGATACATAAACAGGGGACCGCCGGGCGTCGCCAAAGTTGACGGTAACCGTGGGCTGGTCAAGGGTGATGGTCAGGCCGGTGTCAAACAAATCCAAAAAAATATCCCCGCCGCCGTCGGCGCGCCCACTCTTGCTGCCATCGGCACTGCGGAACACAAAATCCAGTTGGGTGATTTTTTTGCCCGCGGGTACCCCATAATAGGTGTAAGGATTGCCAATGTTCAGCTGCCACAGGTCGGTCCCGATTTTGGTCAGTTTGGCTTTGGAAAGGTTGGTTGTCCAACCGGCAATCACATATTTCCAGGTGCCTTCGCCCTCGATGGTTACGCCGGTATGGGCATAGATGTCGCCCGTATAGCCCATCAGCCCCTGATCGCCGAGGGCAGCGTTAAAGATTACGTTAAATGAATCGTTGCGGGTGGCATTGGCGGGATCGGTTGTTACCACTTGTGCCGGGAGCAGGTTTGTAACAAGAAGAACGATCAACAGGGCGGAGAAACGCATGGAGTTTCCTTATAGTGTTTTTGTTCACTCTAATTAGAGTTACTATTTTAATGTAGAAAATAGCAAATCGGCGCGCGGTGCGCAACTTAATTACCAATTACCAATTACCAATTTTCTTGAAAGCAGCAAAATTTTTGAAACACACACAAAACAAACCATGGGCCGTTTTAATAATTTTCATTTTTTTATGCTGGACAGGTAAGACTTTAGAGCGAACCGACGGCGTCGATTAAAAACTGCCGAATTTGAAAAATGTATCGATATGGTATTTTGGAGCGAATCGACTGTGTCGATTCAAAATAAGCGCAACCGAAGAATGGAGGGGCAAGGGAAAAATTATATACCGCCAATTTTCGTTTGCGATGTAAATTTATAGTACAGGAACAAAGCATCGGCACGGTACTTTGGAGCGAACCGACTGTGTCGATTCAAAATAACTGAAACGGAAGAATAATGCGGGCTGGTAAAAAAACTATGTAACACTAATTTTCGCATACGTATAAATTTTTGGTATAAGGATAAAGCATCGACGCGGTATTTTGGAGCGAATCGACTGCGTCGATTCAAAATA
>CAYWBI010000126.1:1629-10909 GCA_964456445.1 uncultured Calditrichaceae bacterium | reverse complement strand
CAAAGGAATAATGATAACTCAGCAATATTATCCACAAAGGAAGTTTTATGAAAATTATCCCCCTATTATTTCCCGTGTATATATTTTTGCTTTTAGGATGTTCATCTCAGCAGTTAACCAGTATTTATAAGTCCGCTTCACCTGTTGTGGATGGTCGTGGGAGTGATTGGCGTGATATTCCCATGAGCTTTAATAAAGACCTGAACATAGCATTGCGATCGATGCACACAGACTCGATGCTGTACATATTTTTACAAACCGATAATCCACATACCGCAGCTCAAATGGGCCGGCGTTCATTTACAATTTATTTGGATAAAGACAAGAATAGCGGTATTCGATATCAGGACGATCAAAGTTTTGCCGTCCGGGAAAAATACATTCCGAAGGGCTTTTTTTCATTTATCAAAAAAGATAAAGCAATCAATCGGGAACTTTCAAAATCTGATTTTATCAAGGCTGCATTCGACGAAGAATATGGCTATTATGGGCTGGAAATTGGAATTCCACTTTATGGCAATACATCTGTTCCAAAACTTATGGACATCAACCAGGGCCGGACCTATCTTGTTTTAGAAATTGGCCCGCTATTTACAGGGATGGAAAAACATAAGAAACGGCAACAGTATAGTGGAAATCGCGGTGCGGCTTCCGGCATGGGACGGGGAGGTCGCCGGGGCGGAGGGGGCAATCGGCGTGAACATCAATCTGCAGAGCGGCTTGACCCGGGGAAACACACCTTAAACATCACCATTACCCTGGAGAACAAACCTAATTTACCCAATAAATAAAAGCTAAAAATAAAAACCCAGCCCAAGGCCAAACAGATTAAAGGCCTCGGACGTCATGCCAATATTGCCTTCGGCCAGAAGTGAAATCCGGCGGGTTATAAAAGTTTCGCTGCCAATAAAATACCAGAGCCTAAAAGTGGGGTCTGTTTCCTGTATTACCCGATCCGTAGCCGGGTCAAAACGTTGCGTACTTATAAAATCAAAATCACTGTCCAGTCCGCTGTAAAGGGTTGTAAGTTTGTTAAAGGTATATGAAACATTGATTCTGCCATCCAGACCAAAATCACCAAAATAATGTAAACCCGCGCTGGCGGCTACAATTATCCCCCTGGCGTAAACAACCTTTTTAAATGATGTTCCCAAATAAGTCTCTGCCAGCCCAGGCACCCAATATATATCCGCTTCGTAACCATTGCTAAGCCCATAAGCCCCACGAAACATCATACCGCCATCATCCCCGGTGGCATAGTTGATAAGCAGTGGATTTGCAAACAGTGCTACGTTTTTTTGCCGCAAGGTGGCGCTGCCATTAAATACTTGTGCAAACGATAGTTGAAATGTCAACAGGAAAACGGGTAAAAAATATTTCATTTAATTGGCCTTTTAGAGAATCGTTTATTTTCATATCGGACATTTCAACGATAATTTTAATGGAAAGATAATGAGTGTCAAAAACCATTCATCTTTTATATGGGACCGGTTCAAAGCAGATGTTTATACATAAATCCATGTGAACCATAAAAGATGAACAGCCAAATATTGAGAAAGGAATGTTTTTCGTGTCCTGTTTAAAATATGATGTGGCATTTTACTTTATGGCACTAAGGGCCTTTTTGACAACCGGATCATTGATGATCCGTTTTGTTGCCCCCGTATTTTTCCGGGCGAATTCGCCAGCTTTTGCCCCTGTTTTTTTGCGGTATGCTTCATCTTCCAAAAAGTTTTTTAACAGGCTATTGAACTCATTGCTGCTGTTGATGACAAACCCACCGCCGCTTATAGCCAGTTCGCCCGCCTCCGATGCATTCTTGTTGACCGGTCCGAAAATAACCGGAATTTCATAAACGGCAGCTTCCATTACATTATGGATGCCCTGTCTAAACCCACCGCCGATATATGCAATTTGTGCATATCGATATAGGTCTGCAAGTATGCCGATCGTATCGACCACAAGAATGTGTGAGCCATGCTTAGGGAAACCTTCACTGATGAAACTCATAGATTGGTTCGGAAAAAAGTCCCGGATCATCTCAAGGTTTTCTGTATTTGGAACATGTGGGGCAATTATAATATTCAATCGGGGGTTTTCTTTCAATAGGTCATTCATTCCCGCTAAAACAACTTCAGCCCCTTGCGGCCAAATACTTCCAAAAATTACTACAGGGCCCTGATCATACCAGTTTTTAGGGATGAGTTCCCTGCCAGGCAGGCGTTCTTTGCGGATCGTTACCTGATCAAATTTTGTATCCCCGCAAACAAAAACCTGCTTAAGATGAAACAACGTCTCAAGACGGCGCTTATCCTCTTCTGCTATGGCAAAGACCCGGTCCATTTGCTGATATACCGGTTGCAATAAAAATCTGGCCAATGGCGAAACACGACGGGAATGTTCACCAAGCGATGCATTGGCCAAAATGACGGCTACACCCGCGTGTTTGGCCTGCAATACCTGATTGCTCCAAACGTCATGTTTGGATATGACCACCAATTTGGGTTTTAAAATATTATAGAATTTTTTCCATGCACCGGGGAAATCGACCGGGGCATATACAAACAATTCGACGCCGGGGAATTGTTTTACATTGTTGTATCCTGATGGTGAAAAAAAAGTAACTACGATGCGCGCTTTATATACATTGACCAGCCGGGCAATCAGGGGTTTAATATGTTCGAACTCGCCCATCGATGCCGCGTGAATAACCACATATGGACGTCCGTCGGGCTTTTGGGAAGCAATATAATCTTTTAGCTTGCTTATTGTCTTATGACGGCCAAAAACCGGTCCACGTAAAGTGGAGACGAAAGGGGCCAATAGATTGACCAAAACATAGAGTACCGGTAAAATAATCCGGTTATAAATGACAAGAGCCAGGGAATGGAGCATTTGGTTTTTTATCGAATTGTTTTTATTTGTAAAGAAATGATTTTACAAATTCCTAATACTAAAACAAAGAATAAAAACCAATAACAGAACGGATATTAAAAATTTTATAAAGAATATAATTGTTGCCGGTTTAATAAAACATTACTTCCCCTTCCGGGGGCTTTTTTGAATCAGTGGTTTTACGTAAACTTACCATCCCTGAATGTATCAAAAACGAATGGAGCTATTTATGCGGGAGAATGAAACTATTGTTTTGGCCGGAGGCTGTTTTTGGTGCCTGGAGGCCATCTATAACCAAATGACGGGCGTGACAAAAGTGGAAGCAGGCTATACGGGCGGAACATGGCCCAACCCCACCTATGAACAGGTATGCAACGGCAAAACAGGTCATGCCGAGGCGGTGCGTGTAAACTTTGACCCGGACAGATTATCGCTGAAAGATATTTTATCCATTTTTTGGAGCATCCATGATCCCACAACCTTAAACCGCCAGGGAAATGATGTAGGTACACAATACCGTTCCGCCATCTTTTATGCCAATGAGCGGCAAAAACAAGAAACGGAACTATCCATGGAAGAGGCGTTACAGAGCGGCGTCTTTTCAAACCCGATTGTTACCGAAGTCACTGCTCTGGAAAAATTTTATATAGCGGAAGATTACCACAAGGATTATTTTCAGCTGCATAAAAATCAATCTTATTGCCGGTTGGTCATCGACCCAAAGGTGCAGAAATTTAAAAAGCAGTTTAAGGCGAAGCTGAAGTAAAAAAAGAAGTCTGCAACAGCATTTTATAAAGGATTAAATATATTAATTCAACCATGCCTCATTTGGGCAAGTTTAACCTGCATCACCATGGCAATGGAGCGGGCCCGGTTTTTAGCATGATGGGCCTTTTCCCCCGCAAAAAAGGCGTCGATACTGGTTTCAAAATGCGTGAGCCAACGTTCAAAATGTTCAGGGAGCAAAGGTGTTTTTTTATTTAAGTCCAGATGGGGCTGCATGGCATTGCGCCGGTAGGCGGACGGGTTCAACAAAATACCTTCCCAGAAATCACTGACCAGTATCAGGTGAGGTTGCAAATCGATTTTGGCCACATCGGTAAAAATGTAGCTGAGCTTTTCATCGGCCAGCAAAAGATCGTAAAATTTCCTGACAAAACATTCGATATCGGCACGTGTTTCGATATCGGTTTTTGGCGGGCGCATGCGTATCCTACAAATTTTGTATTTTTTCAAGTGATTTATGCTCTCCCAAAATGACCAGAGTATCGCTGTCTTTTAAAAGCTGGTCGCCTCTCGGTATCGATACCGTGTTATTGGGGAGTATTTCTTTTATAAGCACAATTTGGACATTGTACTTTCGGCGCACATCCAACTGGATAAGGGTTTTTCCAAGCCAGGCTGTGGGTACGGTAATTTCAATAACGCCATAGTCTTCGCTAATGGGAAAATATTCCAGTAAATTCTTATGCTGAAAGGTATAGGCCAGACGTTCGGCAGAATCCTTTTCGGGGAAGATAACATTGGATGCCCCAACCAAATGCAGGATTTTGACATGATCTTCGGTAAAAGCTTTAACGGTTATATCTTTTACACCTAACTCCTTTAAATAGAGAGTAATCAATATCCCCGTATCGATATGCTCCCCGACACTAATAATTATCTGGTCGAATTCGTGCAATTCAAACCGGGCCAGGGTGTCTTTCTGGGTGGCATCGGCAATAATGGCCCGGTCCACAAAAGCTTTTACGCTCTCAACTTTTGTTTCGTTTATATCAATAGCCAGAACATGCGCGCCCGTATCCGAAAGATATTTGCACATGTAATATCCGAAACTGCTTATCCCAATTACGGCAATATGTTGCATAAAAAATCTCCGCTTATCCGATTAATATTTCTTCTTTGACATATTTAAATTTTTGTGGTTCCTTCTTTCCAATGGCCAGCGCCGTTGTTAACGGGCCAAGACGCCCGATAAACATAACCAGGGTAATCAGAACACGACCGGCCGGCGAAAGATGAGGGGTAACACCGGTGGAAAGGCCCACGGTAGCGATGGCCGAAGTGACCTCAAAAAGCAATTCCATAAACAGACCGCGGCTGGCCTGGTGTGAATGCCCCGACAACTCGGTAAAAAGCAATAAGGTGGTAAACAAGATCACTGTAAAGCTTGAAAAAATTACTATGGTAACCGCCTTTGAAACAGCCGACCCGGACAGGCTGCGGTTAAAAACCTGCGTGTGTTCCTGGTTTTTAAAACGGGAGCGGGTAAATGCCAAAATAGTGGCCAGTGTAGTGGTTTTAATTCCTCCCCCGGTAGATGAAGGTGATGCGCCAATATACATCAGGATGATCATGATAAACAAAGTGGCATTTGAAAGATGGCCGATATCGAGAGAATTGAACCCGGCGGTCCGCGTAGTAACCGATTGAAAAAAAGCATGCAGGATTTTTTGGGGCCAACTCAGGGAACTTAAGGTGTTTCCGGATTCGAACAACAAAATGAAAACAAAACCAAAGATAAGCAGTCCTATTGTTGTGCTTAAAACTATCCGGGAGTTCAGGGACAACATATTAAACGAAGACTGTTTTTGATGTAGCTCATAGAGGACAACAAAGCCAAGACCACCAAAGATAATAAGTAAGGCAATCGTGCCGGTTACCACAAAATCATTTTGATAAGACATCAGGCTGTCGGAGAACAGGGCGAAGCCTGCATTACAAAAGGCAGATACCGCGTGGAAAACACCGAAATATAAGGCTTTTTGCCAGGGCATATCAAAGACAAAACGAATACTTAAAATTGCGGCGCCAATACCTTCGATAATGAATGTTGCAGTAAAGATGGTACGAAGCAATCCACGCATCCCCTGCATGGGCATTTGGCTAAAAGACGCCTCCAGTAATCCCTTATTGCCAATGGATAAGCGCCGGGCCATTAAATAGAAAAAGGCAACGGAAAAGGTCATAATCCCTAAACCGCCAAGCTGGATAAGAAAAAGTATGACCACCTGGCCATAAACGGTAAACCGGGTTGCTGTATCAACCACAATAAGACCGGTTACACAGGTAGCGGATGTTGCGGTAAACAGCGCATCGATAAAGTTCAGAGGAGGCCCATGCACTGCAATAGGCTGGGAAAGCAAGACCGCTCCGGAAAGTATGACAAAGGCAAAACTAAAAATAAACAGGCGTTCCGGTATAAAAAACATACGGATCGGCCGGATAATGGAAACGGGAAGAATAGGCATTCTTTATATCTCCCCGGCATTTTTTAATGTGCGTTTTGACAGTATCGGTCCAATAATTTCATGGATAATCGTGGCGCCCATTACACCGCTGACAATCACATCGGCAAAGGGGGCGAATTTTGGATTTTTATGCATCATAAGGGCCAAACCTATAACAATGCCCCCTTGCGGAATCAATCCGCCCGCGGTATATTTTTTTATCTTCTTGTCAGAATTGGCCAACAAACCACCGAGATAAATGCCGCTGTATTTGCCCATGGCCCGGCTAATGATAAAAAACAACACGAGTATCAAAGAATTGCCAAGAACTGTAAAATTCAGGTGCATGCCACTGATAACAAAGAAGAGTAAAAATATTATTTCCTCTGTATAACGTTCCAGTATATGAAAGATGCTTTCTTCCTGTCTGTTATAATTGGTGACTATCGTGCCCATGGTCATCGTGGCCAGGAGTTGTTCCACGCCAATAATTCCCGCCACACCAAAACACAGGGACAAGAATCCAAAAATCACAATGATTAAAGCGCCCTCGCCTTCCAATTTAAAAAAATGTGTAAAGGCATTAAACAACACCCCGGAAACCGTCCCCAGCAAGATAGCGCCGAGTATTGAAAAAGTCGAATTATTTAAGATTGAAGAAATGGCAAGGCCATTTTCTCCAAGAAAGATGGTGGCCACCCCGATTGAAACGCTAAAGATGATAATCCCCGTCGCATCGTCAAATGCGGCAATGGCCATGATCGTATCCGTTACCGGACCTTTGGCTTTATATTCATGGGCAACGGCAAGGCTGGCCGATGGGTCTGTTGGCGACGCCAAAGATGCCATCAGGATGCTTAATGGCAAGGCATACGCAAGATATGGATAATCGAAGCCCAACATGGGCATGAGATAGGCAAAGAACAACAAGCCTGCGATGGTAAAAAAATAGGCGCCAAAAGCCTCGAACAGCGTTAGGATGATTATCTCACGGCCATGGGCAAGCAATTTTTTACGGCTAAGCGTACCACCAACGGAAAAGGTAATAAAAGCCAGGCTGATATCCGTAAGGGTGGCTGTATTGTTTATAAATGAATCGGGAATATAGTTAAAAAGATGCGGATTTATCCCAATCCCGGCGAGAATATAACCTGTTACTTTGGGCAGGTTAAAACAGTTTGCCAACCTGCCCAATAAAAAGCCGATTAAAAGTACAATTCCAATATAGAGGGTGTCTTCCATTTAAAACCTGTAGATTAAAGGAATCAGAATACAATATCCCAAATTTAAAGCTGAGTTAGGAAAAAGGAATTATTCCCGACAGCAACACAATGTCCAATCGGAAGTTTGACTTTTAATGATGGTGATGACCATCCGGGCCGTGAACATGCCCATGTTCCAGTTCTTCTTTACTGGCCTCACGTAATGCCACTACCTCAACATCAAAATCAAGTGTTTCCCCGGCCAGAGGATGATTACCATCAAGAATAACCGTATCGCCGAACACCTTGGATACCCGATACACCTGGATGCCTTGATCCGTTTGGGATTGTACTTCCATTCCAACCTGGATCTCGCCCACGTTTTCAAATTGCTGCTTATTCACCTGGATGGTATTCTTGTCATCACGCGGGCCATAGCCTTTTTCCGGTGGAATAGAAACCTGGAGTTTATCGCCCACATCCTTGCCTTCCAGCGCTTCCTCAAGACCGGGAATAAGGTTTTGATGACCCTGCATATAAATTAAGGGTTCCTGGCCAACGGAAGAATCCAGCGTGTTGTTTTCTTTATCGGTCAGTGTGTAATGTATGCTTACCACTTTATCATTGGATATTGCCACAATATTCCTCTCTGTTTTTATGTTTAAAAAATGGTAATTTACATTTTAAAGGAATGAAGGTGAAATATTATTTTTTTGCAACAAGACGGATCACATCCGTCGGGCCACGATGACGCGGCCCTTCGTCCAGCTCAATGTGGGCTTCATCCATTAAAATCATCTGCATATCTGAAAAATAACTCCTGACCCTTGCAGGCTGATAGAGCAAATCCAATACTTTGGGCCCACCGCTGTTATTGGCAAGTTGTTTTTCTGAAAAAACTTCCATTAAAAAAGTACCGCCCGGTTTTAAACAATTTTTAAATGTGGAAATAAGCCCGGGCTGATCATCTGTTTTAAAATGGGTATAGATCATGGCCACGGCGTCAAAGCTGGCGGGCATACATTCAAAATCTTCCGCACGGCAGATTTGATAGTTTATTTCTATCTGATGCCGTGATGCCAGGGCAAGGGCCTTTTTACGTCCCTCGCCGCTATAGTCGAAAGCATGTACGATCCAACCACGCTGTGCCGCATAAAGTGCGTTGCGGCCTTCGCCTTCGGCAGGCAATAAAATTTTACCAACCGGTAGCTTGTCAAGCTCCTGTCGAAACCATTCATTTGGTTCGGAGCCATAAAAATAGCTGTCTTCTCCATATCGCTCGTCCCAAAATTCTGCCCCGTGGTTTTTAGGGTTATTATTCATCACGGTGTACGGTTTGGGGTGAAAAAGCAGGCAGACAAACCGCAACATAGGTTGCCCCTCCTGGGTTGGGCGAGCCATATTGTATCCATTCACCGGCAGAAACAATAACCGCCTGACCGGCCTGAACATCAATCTGCCCGTCTTTAAACTTTATCCGAAGGGTTCCCTCCAAAACAAGAGTGTATTCATCAAATTCCGGTTTTTGTCCGGGTTCTGTCCAGCCTTGCGGACTGGTCATACGGGCAATGCTCAGTTCTGTTGTCCCCGAATTGACCCGCCCGATAAATTCTTCAATTATTTTGGGTTTGTTGCCCGCGGCTTCGATCACCGATGGAGCTGTTACAAGTTGTGGCATGGCTTCTCCTTTATTTGAAACAAATCAGTTATGTTGAATTTTGGCACGACCGGGCCTTATTTCCATTTCCTCTTTCTTGCCGTGGCAGTAGAAAGGGCTGTTTCACAGAGTTGCGCAAAGCCCCACTAAGTTTTTTGTTTTAATAAAAAAACGGTTTCTCTGTGTTGCCTGGTGAACCTCTGTGAATCTCTGTGTCTGTTTTTTTATGGTACGACCGAAACTTATTTCCATTTCCTCTTTCTTGCCGTGGCAGTAGAAAGGGCTGTTTCACAGAG
>CAYWBI010000126.1:0-1529 GCA_964456445.1 uncultured Calditrichaceae bacterium | reverse complement strand
ACCGAAACTTATTTCCATTTCCTCTTTCTTGCCGTGGCAGTAGAAAGGGCTGTTTTACGGAGTTGCACAAAGCAGGCGCAAAACCCGCAAAGTTTTTTATTTTAATAGAAAAACGGTTTCTCTGTGTTGCTTGGTGAATCTCTGTGAATCTCTGTGTCTGTTTTTTTATGGTACGACCGAAACTTGTTTCCCTTTCATCTTTCTTGCCTTGACAGCAGAAAGGGCTGTTTCACGGAGTTGCGCAAACAAGACACAAAGCCCACTAAGTTTTTTGATTTAATAAAAAAACGGTCTCTCGGTGTTGCCTGGTGAACCTCTGTGTCTGTTTTTTGGGTACGACCGAAACTTATTTTCCTTTCATCTTTCTTGCCGTGGCAGCAGAAAGGGCTGTTTCACAGAGTTGCACAAAGATGGCGCAAAACCCGCAAAGTTTTTTGTTTTAATAAAAAAAACGGTTCATCTGTGTTGCTTGGTGAATCTCTGTGTCTGTTTTTATATGGTACAACTGAAACTTATTTTCCTTTCATCTTTCTTGCCATGACAATAGAAAGGGCTGTCTCACGGAGTTGCACAAAGCAGGTGCAAAGCACACAAAGTTTTTTGTTTTAATAAAAATTGAATCCCCTGTGGTTTACCGTGGCACTCTATGACAAACTTATTACTTTTTTCAAGAATACCCAGGAAGTTTAAAAATATAAACCTATCCAATATTAAATCGTCTGATGGTATGATAAAACTCAATGGTTAAAACCTTTGTAATCCCCGTAAGCGGTACAGCGATCAACATACCAATGATTCCAAAAAACTGGCCACCTATAATGATGGCCAAAATAATGGCCAGGGGATGCAGATCAACACTTTTGGCCAATACCAGTGGCTGGACAACTACATTGTCGATAAGCTGAATGATCCCAAAGGCTGCGGCCACCCATAGCACATCGTTCCCGGTGCCGTGGTTAACCAGGACAACAAGTATGGCAGCCGTTGCACCCGAGACCGGTCCGACATACGGGATCATATTGGCCAAACCGGCAAAAAGACCAATCACGACGAAATAAGGAACCCCCAAAATCCATAGCGCTACAAGGGCCAGGCTGCCGATGATCAGTGAGTCCAGAAACTGCCCGCGCAGATATCCGCCAAGTTGAATGTCGATTTTATGGAATAAATTAAGCGCCATTTCAAAATATTTATTTGGCACGATGCTTATTAAGCTCTTCAGCATGCCTCGTCCATCTTTCAAAAGAAAAAATACGGCAAAGGGAATGATGACCAGGGTGGAAATGATCGTCACAACATTTACTGCGATGGCCAAAAATGATGTGGCTGCGTTTTCGATCATACTGTGCATCTGCCCCTGAAAATTTAAATTCTGATCCGAGAGAATTGGGAATGTTGCTTTTAAGCCGTTTTCAAATTTTGTCATGAGTTCTGCTGCGCTCTCACCACTTGTGGTTTTTTGCAGCAGGCTAACCTCGTGCACCAATGAAGGCACCAACAGGGTGATGACCAGGGCAATTATGCCCCCG
>CAYWBI010000125.1:0-10920 GCA_964456445.1 uncultured Calditrichaceae bacterium | reverse complement strand
ACTAGCAATTACTTATAGCCATTGTTGTGGTGACGTTTTTACTTTTTCGGTTCATTTTTTTTAGAAATCAGGTTGTCCAATTCCAAATACTTTTCTTTCATTAAACTCAAAGCGAATGCTCCAGCAGAAGCACTAAATACAGAAAAATCAAATACCCCTTTTATTCCAGTCGAAAAAGTCATTGATAAAGCAAATAGGAGTAAAAGGAATCCACTCAATTTTGCAAACAGTTCTGTTTTAAATCCGATTATTAGGGAAATGGCAAATACGATTTCGGCAGTAGTTGCTATAATTCCTATTGTCGGAATTAGTGAATTCGGAACCCACGGATTTATTATTTGTGTATATTCCAAAAAGCTATTCCAATTTCCCCATACCAAAACTTCTTTGTTCCACATTCCAAATCGGTCGGCTACTGCGGATAAAAATCCAATTGAAATTGCAAGTCGTAAGAACAGTTTGATTAGTTTTTTATTCATAATTTTCTTTTTTGATATGTTTAATTTTTTATAATTTCAGTTTCCTGATTTTTTGTATTAATGATTTTTCTCAAATGCACCACAACACGGTATTTTTCCAAATTCTTTTCAGAATTTCCCTTATCCCACTGAAAGCCGGTACAATTATTAAAAATTTCATACATAAGTGTATATTATAAAAATATACTTCTGCTTACAATATATTTTTTAAAGTTTGAGTGTTGATAACATAAGCATAACCCTGCCTCCTGCTTCCCGGATGCTCAAGCCCGGAAGCCGGCAATTGACTACCGGATTATAATAAAAATCCAAAAAATACCGCTTGCTGGTCCGAAGTTAAATATAGAATCTAATTTTTGATGCATGAAATCATCCTAAGCCTATATGCTGAAAAAGATGTTTCTGATACGCTGAAATGGTGCAAGGCACGGGTAAAGCGGATTGGGAAAAAGCTTTCTGTGCTGCTCTCCAGTCAATTTCATGCAATCCCGAGGCCTTTCCCGGAGCTTACACGAAGTTCCGAAGAAGCCTGATCAAAAAAGATACGTGATTTTTTTATATATTTGCACGTTGCTTAGCCGCTATTCAACAACCTGATAATGCGTATTATTGATGGCCATTCTGATAAAAAGCATATCGGCTGTTTCCGAATCATATTTTATTTTTACGGTACCATCCGTATAAGAAGCCACCGCATCTTCCACTCCATCCACACTTTTTACAGCATTTACAACCGTCTCTTCGCAACCAGTGCACATCATGCCGCTGACCTGAAGTGTTTCTTCACGAATATTTGTCATTTCTAAACTCCTGATGTTTCTTTTTAAATTTTTCTGTAGATTTGTCTTTCGATGACAGTATCACAATAAAAGTTACGATTAACCATGCCTATACCACAAGAACTGCTCGATATACTTTGCTGCCCAAAATCCAAGACGGATGTTGTCTTGCTTACCGCGGATCAGGTGCAGCGTCTGAATAGCCTGATCAGCAAACAGAAGATCACCTATGTTAACGGCGATCCGGTTAAACAGCCATTACAGGAAGGCCTGATTACAATCGATGGAAAAACCGTTTATCGCATCGATGACAATATCCCGATCATGCTGATCGAAAAAGGCATAACTGTTCCGGCCGGTGTCGAGCTATAAACCCATCTGGTCCACAAGATAGATAAAGGCCGCGATCGAGGCCGTGCCCATCTCCAGTTCGCGACGATTCACGGCGCTAAATACATCCCTACCGGAATGATGAAAATCAAAATAGCGTTGTGAATCCGGGATAAGACCGGCCAGCGGCAGATTGATTTCTTTTTTAAGCGGCTTGATATCCGTTCCGCCGCCCCCCTTACGGATGCGGTCAATTGTGAACATGGGAAAATATTTCAGCCAGGAACGGATTTTCTGCAGCGATGCATCACTGCCGCTAAAGCCGAACCCACGCGGTGCAAATCCACCGGCGTCAGATTCGAATGCAATGATGTGTTTTTCATGCTTCTTTTTCGCCTGCGCGGCATATTCTTTGCCCCCCTGACTGCCGTATTCTTCGTTCATAAAGGCGATACAGCGGATAGTATGTTTTGGTTTATATCCTAATTTTTTTAGCATACGCAAGGCGTTTATGGAATGGGTTACACCCGCGCCATCATCCTGCGCGCCCTGCCCTACATCCCAGGCGTCTAAATGACCGCCAACGACAATTATTTCTTCGGGGTGATCGGAACCTTTCAGTTCCCCGATGACATTGTATGATTGAACATCGGGCAATGTAGCGCTGTTTATCCTGAGATATAACTTTGTCTGCGGGTCCCGGGCCAGTTGTGCCTGCAATTTGTCCGCCGATTGATAGCCAAGTGCGGCGGCGGGAATTTTTGGTGCATCCGCTTTATAAACCAGTGTACCGGTATGTGGAAAATCATCCCGGGCGGTTGTAACCGAACGGATGACAACAGCCAGCGCGCCCTTCCGTGCGGCTTCGGATGGGCCATAAACCCGTTTTTGTACCGCGTTGCCGTAACCGGCCATACCGCTTAGATAGGTATCGTCAAACGCCTTGTTAAAAAATACGATTTTCCCCTTTACCCGGGCGGCGGGAATATCTTTTAAATCCGGCACATCCGGTATCATCAACACTTCGGCCCGGACGCCTGTGTTTGCCGTGGCGATCGACCGGCCGAGAGCGATAACACTATAATGCTCCCGTTGTCCATCGCTTGCTTCGGCATAGGCGACTTCTTTGGCGCCCCGCTCCCAATGCGGCACCATACACGGTTGTAAACGTACATTGTCAAAGCCCAGGCCATCCATGGTTTTTTTTGCCCATTGCACGGCCCCGGCAGCGCCGTCGGACCCGGCCAGGCGTTTGGGATATTGCGTGCACAATTCGCGTAGCATATCATGGGTCGGATGATTGAGCAGTGTTGTTTGATAAAGTTTTTCGATGAAGGCCGCCTGTGGCGTCTTTTTTGTTTCCAGAGCCAGTGCGGTGGCCACCAACATGCTTAACAGAAAGAATAAAAATGAAATCCTGATTTTACTCATTATTGCTCCTTGTAAATGTTAAATCCCTGTGAACCGTCCCAAATCAATTTGGGAAAATAGGCATTATCCATAACGCCTGCAAATTTTCGCTCCTTTGGGTAACCGAGGTTATGGGAAATGTAATACACCCCATCGATATCACGGAAACGATTACGGTGCTGATGACCGTGAATATGATAATGACTTCCGATGCTTCGGAGCTGTGCATCTATTTTTTTACTGCCAGCCACGCTGCTAAAATTAAATTTCGGCGCCGGATCGCGATAATGGGGGTATTTTTTGCCGGGGATATAATCGGCGGGGAAAATCAATTCGGCACGCGGCAGGAAATGACTAAAGGTAAGCAAATCCCCAGCGTATAGAGGCGCCAGCTGGCGCTGGGTATAATCCCCAAAAAAATCCTGTGCGGTCGTTGTATCGTCAAAGCCGGGCCAGCGAATGGCCACGGTATCCATCCACATAGAAAGCGACGGGTCTTCACCACGTTTTTCAAAATACAGCGAACCCTCTCCTTCTTCCGGTCGTTCATACCAGGAAAAGATGGGCTGGATGATCAGGGTACGTTCATCGTTAAATACCATGCGTTCGGTGCGGATATCGAGCGCCGCGCAGATGTTCATAAGCCGGTAAAATTTTTCAAGGGAATCCATTCCGTTGTCCTTACGCACCCATAAATCATGATTACCTGGTACAAAAAACACTTCACGGAATTTGCTTTGCACTGCGGCCAGCGCTTGTTTGAATTTTTCTTCGTCATCGGAAATGTCACCGGCCACGATCAGGATATCTTCGCTGAATTTATTGCCGGGAATGTTTAACACCCAACGCATATTTTGATCATAATCCACATGCAAATCAGAAATCGAGTAAACACGCATTGTTATATTTTTCTTTTCCGTATAATAATTTTGTCAATCTGACGTACTGCAATTGTTTAAATAAAAGTAACCCATAAGCGGCATACGGGGCAATTTTGGAAAAATATGTATCGTGCGGGACCTCATTTCACGCTTAGGGTGGGTGTGCGGGAGGAGTTTACAAAACCCGCAGACCGATGATGCCGATCAAAATCAAGGAAATACTCAGCATTTGGGCGATGGAAAGGAATTCACCAAACAAAAGATAACCGCCAATAACGGTGGCGGCAACACCGATCCCCGTCCATACGGCATAAGAAACCCCTGCGGGCAAAGACTTCATGGCAATGGACAATAGAAAAACACTGATACTCATCGCACCGATTACAAGAACAGAGGGCCACAAACGTGAGAATCCCCGGGTATATTTCAAACCCAGCGCCCATGCCGCTTCAAAAACCCCACCGACAAACAATGCAAGCCAGGCCAATGCCGCTGTGCTTATGCCCCATTTATCCATAATAAAAATCACCGTTTTTCACATACATCCCGGGGATGAACACCCTATAAAACTTTCAGATATTGTACGCTGAATAAATTTTCCGCATCGGTCCAGACCTTTTCCACGCTGTAACCCGCTTCCGCGGCCAACGCTGCAAATTCCGGCAGGCTATATTTGTAAGATGATTCGGTCCAGATGCTTTCCCCCGCTTCAAAATGCACCACATTGCCGTTGACATGAACATCCTGATCGCGGCGGCTGCGAATATGCATTTCAATACGTCCGACGTCTTTATTGTAAAACGCATCATGCTCAAAATTTTGCAGATCGAAATCACTGCCCAGCGCCCTGTTAAAATGCGCCAACTGATTCAGGTTAAACGCTGCGGTTACACCCTTTGAATCGTTATAGGCCCGGTTGAGTATTTCTTCGTCTTTTTTCAGATCGACGCCAATCAGCAAAGCGCTGTTTTTTCCGCCAACGCGCACAATGTTTTGAAGAAAAGCAATGGCCTGCTTGCGGTGGAAATTACCGATGGTAGAACCCGGAAAATAGATCACCTTTTGGGCAATCTCCTGCTTGGCTTCGGGGATTTCAAAAGAGCTGCTGTAATCCACGCAAACCGGCATCACCTGTAGCCCCGGATAGGATTCGGATATACGTGCGGCGCTTTTGGCTAAAAATTCACACGAAATATCTATGGGCACATAACTCTTTATTTCAGGGATGTTATCCAATAATATCCGGATCTTTTCGCTGCTTCCGCTACCATATTCGATCAACTGGACCGCTTTACCCATCTGGGTGGCAATCGCATCAATATTATGGCGCATGATCTTCAATTCCGTGCGCGTTACATAATATTCTTCCAGACCGCATATTTCATCAAATAACTGCGATCCCCGTTCATCATAAAAGTATTTACTCGACAATTCTTTTTTGGGCTTGCTTAAACCATCAATCACTTCTTTATACATCAATTTAATACCGACGGCGTGTTCCCGTGTTTTTCTATTCATTGTTAATCCGTAAGGTTATATTAAGTATTAGATGTTGCTGTAGTTTAGATTTTTTAAAAAATGTTACTTTTCGATTTCAACACCGTGCCAAAATGCGACATAGCCTTCGATCGGTTTTGCGGCGTCTTTTGCTTTTGGATAATACCAGGCCGCATCTTTGTTTGTATCCCCGTCCACTTCGATGCTGTAATAGCTGGCCAGGCCTTTCCAGGGACAGGTGGTGTGTGTGGCGCTTTGTTTAAAAAATTCATTATGGACCGACTCCGGCGGGAAATAATGATTCCCTTCCACCACAACAGTATGATCACTTTGTGCCAGGACCGTATTTTTCCAGATTGCTTTCATGTCGTCTCCTGTTATAAAAAAACGATAATTTAACCGACTTTATCACGTGATTATCACTTGGGTTTATTTTTTTTATCCGATTCGCCGGAGGTATTAGACCGCAGTTTGACGGGTCCGAATTTTTCCGGGTACTTACCCTTTACCGTGGCATAGAAATCCCTTAAACGTTCAAAGTCTTTTTCCATATTGCCGCTTGTAAGGATATAGGGGCCGATGCCGCCCGTTTTGTTCGGGTAATCCAGAAAACCCATCACGATTGGTACGCCCGCGCCCTGCGCGATATGATAAAACCCCGATCGCCAGAAATGCGTGTGGCCGCGTGTACCCGCCGGTGAGACTACGATGATAATTTTTTCGTTTTTATTGAGCGCCTCAATCGTTTGATCCACAAAGTTATTGCGGCTACGGCGATTGACGGGTATCCCGCCCATCCATTTTAGATAACGCCCAAAAAGCCCTTTAAACAGGGTATCCTTGGCCACCCAATTCAATTTAAAACCGATTCTCATCGAAAGCAGCAACATCAGCGGTAAATCCCAGTTGGAGGTGTGCGGCTCCGAAATCAGCACATATTTTTGAAAGGGCGGCAATTGCCCAGCTGTTTTCCAGCCGATCAGTTTTAAAAAAAATGACCCGATATGATAACGCAGCCCCTTTTTCTTGTCTGTTGATTTGTTCATGAATAAATCCGTTGTTGCCGGTTGCCCGGTTTTGGATATGTTAAAAACAACGCGCTTACGATTATGGCCCCGCCGATAAGCGCCTTGCCCCATTGTCCGTCTTCGTTAAAAAGAAAAACCGAAATTAAGATGGCCAGCGGTGCCTTTACATTATTCATTACCGCCAGCGCACCGCTATTGACCTGTGTCGCCCCAAGATTCCATAAAAAGAAACCGAGACCGGAAGCGATGCCACCGAGATATAACAGCACCACTATCTGGACCCCGTTGATTTGTATGCGGCCAAAATCGGTTCCGATAAGCGTGGCGCCGAGCGTTACAATTAAAGCGCCGAGATAGAGCCAGGGCATCAGGGCCTTATCGCTCTGATCGCTATAATTTCCACGGATACGTTTGTAAGCCACCTGTCCCAGTGCAAAACATATATTGGCGCCCTGGATCAGAAAAAAGCCCAGGGTAAGCGCATAGCTGTTCTGCGGCTGATAAACAATTACCCCACCGCCCACAACCGCTACAAGCGTGGCGATAAGAAAACGCAGGTTTAATCGGCGCTCCCATAAATCGGCAAACAACGTAACATAGAGCGGCGTAAATACGGTAAACAGGGCAATTTGCCAACCCGCCAGATATTGATAGGAGGCGATATACAATATATACATCAAACCAAATTGCACGGCCCCGGTCAGTATCAAGGGCGTATGCTCCAACCATTTCTGCCATTTGCGGACAAAAGGGATAAAAAAGACAAAGGAGATAAAGATACGCACAAAGGATACAAAATAGGCGTCCAGTCCGCTAAGTTCACCCTTTATAAGCCCAAAAGAAAAGGCCCAGATAATTGAGATAAGAATAAGATATGGCATAGATTAGGATTAAAATGGAATTCAAACTAAATTTACGGCTACAATTTTACGACGGTTTTAACGCCGTTGCGCCAATATACAAATTTTGCGATTATCAAAAAATTTACATTTTCCCATGTCTGTAAACATGCAAAAAATAACCCTAATTGTACCCACCCGCAACGAGGAAAAAAACATCCCTGCTTTTCTAAAAAGTCTGCCGGATGCGTTAAAATTGATCATCGTTGATTCCAGCAGCGACCACACGGTGGCGCTTATCCGCCGGCTCCGGCCCGACCGGACACACATCATTCAAAAAAAATGTAACATCCCCCAGGCCCGGCAAACAGGGGCCGAAGCGGCCAATAGCCCCTGGCTTTTATTCAGCGACGCCGACAGCAGTTTTGACCCGGATTATTTTACACGGCTCAACAAGCTGGATGTTCCGCCTGCCGTTGGTGCTATCATGGGGGCAAAACTGAGCCTCGACCGTTTTAAATTATACTTCAAACTCTATTCCCTTTCGATCGGGCTCTATGCCAGGATCGGGTTGCCCATGGGCAGCGGTTCCAATATGCTTATCCGGCGCGAGGCCCTGCAAAAAACCGGCGGCTTTGATCCCGCCTTAAGCGCGGGCGAAGACACCTATATGCTGTGGCAGATAAAAAAGGCCGGGTACAGGGTTATCTATGACGGCCGTTTAAAGGTTTATGAAACCGATCACCGCCGTTTGGAAAAAGGCGTCTTTAAGAAAATCTTCCACGGCACGGGCCGGGCTTTTATGCTTTTCAGCGGGTTGGGCGGCAAGACCGTGCGCAAATCCGATTGGGGCTACTGGAACAAAGAGCCAAAATGATATCGCGGCTGCCCTTCCGCACCCTTCTCACCTAAAAAAGGTTTAACCCATGAAATACGCAAAAACCGATTGGAACACCGTAAAACGCAGTCCGCAAAAGGCGCGTTATGACAAGGCTGTCATTCACGCCATCCTGGATGCGGTGGAAATTTGCACGGTGGCCTTTATCGCAAACGGACGGGCGATTGCCCAGCCCATCAACTTCGGACGCAAGGGGGAAACCCTGTATCTGCACGGCTCCTACAAAAACCGCATGACCGGCGCGCTGATCGAAAGCGGCCGGGCCTGTTTAAGCGTGATGCTGCTCGATTCCATGAAACTAACCCGCTCGGCCTTTCACCATTCGGTCAATTACCGGTCCGCGGTTGTTTTTGGCACGGTGAGCGAGCTCAAGAGTGACGCCGAAAAACTCGAGGGGTTAAAAAGCATCATCAACCATTTTGTGCCGGACCGCTGGGCGCATTGCCGACATCCCAACCGCAAGGAGCTGGACGCCACCCGGGTGCTTGCCATCCATATCGAGAGCGCCTCGGCCAAAATCGCCGACGCCGCCCCCACGGACAACAAAGAAGATTTCGATTCGGATTATTGGGCAGGTACCCTGGCGGTACGACAGGTTTACGGCGCGCCCCGTCCGGTGGAAAATTTGAAAGCCGGCATTGAACTCCCGCCACATGTGCGGGATTTTTATGAAAAGAAGAAAAACGGGGTGTAAGGCGGACCGTCCGGTTTAACGGTGGAGGTTTTTTCTGAAAACGGAAAAAGCAAGAACAAGGCCCTTATGCCATGGTTTTCTAATGGTGTAAAAATTTTCTATATTGGGAAAATATTTTTACGGTTAGAGAAAGATGTTTTACAGATGTGATGGATGGCGCTGTTAAATACCTGAGGCCGGCCCATCGTATCAACATCCGCGTGGCACGTCGAAAACCATCGGGTTCCATTGCCCCAAACAATGCGAAAAAAATTAACGGGATAATTACTCATTGGATTGTACCATGAAATATAATCCCCAAATCCATCATCGTCGATCCATCCGTTTAAAAGGATACGATTATTCCCGGGCCGGGGCGTATTTTATCACCATCCGTACGCAAAAAGGCAAATGTTTGTTTGGCGAGATCATCGATGGGCAAATGGTGTTGAATGGTGCCGGGCGGGCGGCGGAAAAATGTTGGGACGATATCCCCGGTCATTTTCCACATGTTGCTTTGGATGCATTCGTCGTAATGCCCAACCATGTTCATGGTATATTGATTATCATCGATGAAAATGTGGGGACGCAAAATCCGGACGGACAAAATGCGTGGGCGAAAAACATTGGGGCGAAAAACATTGGGGCGAAAAATTTTTCGCCCCTACCCGAACCACCCGGACCGCCCAAACCGTTGAATAAACCACCACGTGGCACATCGAAAACAATCGGGTCCGTCATCCGCGGTTTTAAAATCGGGGTGACCAAATGGATGCGCCAAAACACCGAATTTTACCAAATATGGCAACGCAATTATTATGAACATATTATTCGCGATGAAAACGATTTGAACCGTATTCGTGAATATATCGCCAATAATCCGCTCAAATGGGAAATGGATTGCGAAAATCCGGATTTCCCATCGAATGGGAAAAAAAGTTAGAGGCGAATTATTTTTCGCCCATACCATGTATGTGGACAAGCCAATGAAAGGCCATAACCTGATGCAGGCCATCGCCCGGGTGAACCCGGGTGAAATATAAGCATGGCGAAATTTTCAGTTTATGAATGCTCTGCGCCAACTTAATTCTAAGGGATTTGTTCCCTTAAGCTTATAGGTATATATTCATATTACATTTTTTTACCTGTCCTGCCAGGCCCACACCAGCGCGATAAGTCATTGGGTGAAGGGTATTAAAATTTTGATTATGGATATAAACAAACGCTGGGTTAAATTGAAAACTTAGTGTTACGTAGTGCTCAAGTCCTCTACACACCTTTAGACAATTATACAATATAAAGAGAACAACATGATACAACTTTTGACAGTTGGAGTGATTGGAAAATCACTAAAAGAAAATGAAAAACGAGTTGCAATTCATCCTGAACAAATAGAACGTATTCCGCAAAGGTTCCGAAAACACATTACATTTGAAGCAGGATATGGATTGCTATTTGGCATGGATGATAGCACAATAGCCAAACTTACATCGGGCCGGGTTGCTTCCCGGGAAGAAATCTTGAACGATTTTAATTGTGTGATCATGCCTAAACCTTTAGCGGAAGATTTAGCTCAGGTACACGAAGGTGCAATTGTATGGGGTTGGCCACATTGTGTGCAACAAAAAGAAATCACCCAAATATCCATTGAAAGAAAATTAACGCTTATTGCCTGGGAAGAAATGTTTAAATGGAGTAGAACAGGCGATAAAAACATGCATATTTTTTATAAAAACAATGAAATCGCAGGCTATGCCGGTGTAGATCATGCTTTAAGCCTTATAGGTGTTATAGGAAATTATGGAAAACCACGAAAAGCCGTGGTATTTAGCTTTGGTTCTGTAAGCCGTGGTGCGGTTTATGCGTTGCAAGGTCAGGGAATAACCAACATTACAGTATATACCCGTCGCAAACCAACCGACGTAGGTGTTCAATTGCCTGCAGTAATATTTAAACAAATGATTAATGACGATTTAGGAAAATTGCTATCAGTTGAGCCTGACGGTAGCACACGCCCGTTTTCGGAAGTATTATCAGACGTGCAAATAATTGTTAATGGCACGCTTCAAGATATTGAGCATCCATTAATGTTTGTTCCAAAAGATA
>CAYWBI010000124.1:0-11122 GCA_964456445.1 uncultured Calditrichaceae bacterium | reverse complement strand
ATTTAGGTAGTAATTACTAATACAGAATTGAAAATAAGTAAGTAGATAATAAGTAATCCTTTTGGGTTCCGTATGTTTGGATTTTTAAAAAATATATTCACCAATATCGGTGTGGATTTAGGCACGGCCAATACCATTGTCTATGTTGCCAATAGAGGTTACGTGGTCGATGAACCTTCGGTTATTGCCTATAAGAACCGCAAAGAAATTATTGCCGTGGGGCGCGATGCGCGTGAGATGCTGGGCAAAACCCATGGGGAAATCACCGTGATACGTCCGCTTGCCGATGGGGTTATTGCCGATTTTGTTGCCGGTGAAGAAATGATAAAATCCTTTATCCGCCTGGCAGAAATCCCACGGTTTTTTATAAAGAATATCATCATTGGTGTACCAACAGGGGTAACTTTGGTGGAAAAGCGGGCCGTTATTGAAAGCGCTGAATTGGCGGGCGCCCGAAAAGTTTTTCTTGTTTCGGAGCCTATGGCTGCGGCCATCGGGGTGGGGGTAAATGTTTTGGGTGCCAATGCCAATATTATTGTCGATATTGGTGGGGGAACAACCGATATTGCGGTTATTAACTATGGCGGCATAGTCGTGGATAATACCATCCGTGTGGCCGGAGATGAAATGAATGAAGCAATCGTCCGTTTTCTTAAAAACAACTATGGCCTGCGTATTGGGGAAACAACGGCGGAAAATCTAAAAATGAACTATGGTTCTGTACTGAAACATGATTTTACGCCATTTAGTGTAAAGGGTCTTGATGTGCACAATGGGCTACCGCGTCAAATAGAAGTGGATGCCTCGATATTCCCGCTTGCATTAAAAGAAGTACTCACCTCCATGATAAATTCCCTTCTGGGAACATTGGACAAACTGCCCCCGGAACTTGCCGCGGACGTCATAGACCGCGGGATTATTTTAACCGGTGGCGGCGCCTTGTTGAAGGGGCTTGATACCTATATTCGTGATATCGTAAACCTGCCCGTTAGCCGACCGTCAAATGCCTTGTTTTGCGTTGCGGAAGGTACGCGTAAAATTTTGGATAATTTTGAATTGTTTAAACCGGTTCTTTTTATCTGATGCGCATTTTCGTTTTGCTTAAATAAAAGATTCTTTTTAAATTCACGTTCTTTAAATTGCGAGGGTGGCGGAATTGGTAGACGCGCCAGATTTAGGATCTGGTGTCCTTACGGGCGTGCGAGTTCGAGTCTCGCCCTTCGTACAAGGCTTCGGCAGGTTTGCCGAAGCTTTTTTTGTTTTCTGCTAAAGGTGATCAATTATTGACCTGATATTGTAAATAGATGACGATATGTCTTTCTTCGCCGAAAGTTTGTAGTATCATATCTCCTTCATACCAAAAGACCGGGGCATTATCTGCTTCGGTCTTTTTATATTTTAATTTGTATTCATAGTCATGGCCTTTAATAATTATCCGATATTAGGGTAGATGAAATCACAGAATACTCCATTCCTTATGTAATACTTAGACATTTGTGAAGCTATAATATAGGTACTGCCATGAAAAATGCAGAAAAAAGGGCCCGTTTTTTAGAAGAAGCAAATATCCGCCTAAAAGCAGAGTTGACCAGCCTGAAAGCCAATACGGAAAAGGATGAATTGCTCAGTTTGCTAAATGAAACCAATGCCATGATAAAATTAGGCAGTTGGGGACTTAATCTAAAAACAAATGTTCTTACCATTTCGGATGCGTATTGCCACATTTACAACTTACAACCCGGCCAGCCTTTAACCCTGGAACAGGCATTACAATTTTATACGCCAGCATCGCAGGGCCTATTAAAACCTGCTGTTGACGAACTTATTGCCAATGGAACGGAATTTGATCTCGAGCTTGAAATAATTGATAATAACCGGTCCCGGAAATGGGTGCGTTGCAGTGGAAAAAGAAAACTTGATGAAGACGCCCCTGCGATGGTTTACGGCATTATGCAGGATATTAGCGGGCAAAAGGAATTGGAAGATAAAATTACCCGGTCCGAGATGTTATATCATGGTCTCTTTGAGACAAACCAGGCCATAAAATTGATAATCGATCCCACATGCGGCAAGATTGTTGACGCAAACAAAGCGGCAATGAAATTTTATGGTTATTCCAAGTCTCAACTCACAAACATGACCATATTTGACATCAATGCCCTTAGTCGCGATGAAGTTGAAAAGGAAATATTAAACGCCGAAGCCGGGGGAAAACGATATTTTAATTTTACGCATAAATTGGCAAGCGGTGCAATACGTAATGTTGAAGTTTATTCAGACCCTATCGAACTTGAAGGAAAACACCTGCTTTATTCAATCGTACATGATATTACTGAGAGGCATCGTGGCGAGTTAATGCGCGACGCCTTATTAAATATTTCCAAGACCATCGTGGGCTTCAAATCGGTAGGTGAGTTGCTTGCGGCCATTCAAAAACAGATCGCGGTCTTTATCGATTCCGACAATTTTTTCGTTGCCCTATATGACAAACAAAATCAGAATTATTCTTTTCCTTTCTATTCAGATAAATATTCCCCGCATGCGGATTTTAGCGCAGCCGAGATGAAAAACAGTTTAACCGATTATGTCCGTCGTAGCGGAAAGGCCCTTTTGCTGGACCGGAACAAAGATCGAAAGTTGCAAGAATCGGGAGATGTTCATCTCGTCGGCAGGGAATCGATGATATGGATGGGGATACCGTTTACAACCGCTTCCGGTGTTGAGGGGGTTGTGGTTATCCAAAACTATGAATCCCAGACAGCTTATAATAGTCAGGACCTGCAGGTGATGGAATTTGTGGCCGAACACATTGCGCATGCGATCGAATTAAAAAGGAATGAATTACAGTTGATGGAGAGTGAACAGCGCTATCGTATGCTGGTGAACCGTTCACCGTTGTGCATTGCAGTGCACCAGCAAGGGAAAATTGTTTTTGCCAATCCGATGGCGGTAAAAATGCTTGGGGCAAAAGATGAACAGGGTTTACTGGGCAAAGCTGTTTTGAGTTTTATTCATCCACAATCAATCGAGAAGGTAACAGCGCGTTTAAAAATTTTAGATTCCGGCCAGGATGTTTCCCCACTTGATGAGAAATTTTTACGAATTGATGGCAACGAACTGGACGTTTCGGTTCAGGCTGGTCCGGTACTGTATAATAATAAACCAGCAGTGCAGGTGGTCTTTACCGTTATAACCGAACAAAAGAAGATACAACGGGCGCTTGTGGAATCAGAGAAAAGTTATCGGGCATTGTTTGATAACGCCATGGACGCCATCTATATACAGGATAAAAACGGCGTTTTTCTGGACGTAAATAAAAGTGTTGAGAAATTATATAATGGACATTTGCATGATTTTTTTATTGGAAAAAGTCCAATGGACGTTGCTCTGCCCGGTGCGAACGACATGGATGAGGTGCGTACAAAATTTGAAGCGGCTTACAATGGCAAACCACAGAGTTTTGATTTTTGGGCGGTAAAAAAAGACGGGGCCCCCTTTTTAAAAGAGGTCCATGTGGCGGCGTCCACCTATTTTGGGAAAAAAGTTGTCATCGCTTATGCCCATGACATCACGGAAAAAAAACATCGTGAACAAGTTCTGCAGCAAAGCGAGGCGCGTTTCCGCACACTGGTGGAAAATGCGCCTATTGGCATCGGTGTTTCCCGTGATAATAAAATCTTGTTTGCCAATGAAGCAATGTCCGAACTGTTTGGCTATTATAAAAACGAATTTGCCGGTATGGATGAAAAGAAATTGATAAGTGACAGCGATGCCGAGAAACATCATTTGCTGAGCATTGCACGCCAGCAAGGAAAAGATGTAGAGAGTACCTATGAGGTTATCGCCAGGAAAAAGGATGGTTCAACATTTCCATTACGTGTCAGGGCGGGCAATATACTTCTTGAAGATGGTCCTGCAATCCTTGTTTTTTTAAGCGATTTAACGGCAATCCGTAAAGCCGAAGAAGAGCAGTTGACCATGGAAAAACAGGTGCTGCAAACCCAAAAATTAGAAAGCCTTGGTGTGCTGGCCGGTGGGATTGCCCATGATTTTAATAATATGTTAACGGGAATCCTTGGCAATACCACCCTTGCCATGATGGAAATACCCGATGATTGCCGCGCGAGGGAGAATTTGCAAAAGGTTGAGCAGATATCATCACATGCGGCCGAACTTTGCGTGCAAATGCTTTCGTATTCCGGCAAAGGAAGTGTAAAAGTTGTTCCCATGGACTTGAATGTTCTCATAAAAGAGATGGTACGGTTGTTGAATGTTTCAATCCCAGGTAAGGTGCGTTTTATTCAGGATTTCGATAGCAAGATGCCACCTATTGACGCCGACGCCACGCGTATTCGTCAAATTGTGATGAATTTAATAACCAACGCGGCAGACGCAATCGGTGACCGGGAAGGCGTTATAAAACTATCAACAGGATTTGGTTGTTTTGCAGCCGCGGAATTGCAATCTGCTTATCTTGATATGGTACCTGCTGATAAAGAATATGTATTTTTAGAAGTTGCCGATAATGGTTGTGGCATGGACGAACAAACATTAATACGTCTGTTTGATCCCTTTTTTACAACCAAGTTTACCGGACGTGGCTTAGGCATGGCTGCCGTCCTGGGTATTGTGCGCTCGCATAAGGGTTCGCTGAAAATTGACAGTACCCCTGGTATAGGATCAACCATCCGGATATATTTCCCGGCATCGAAAGAAAGGAACCTGACCGCCCGGATGGATAAGATGCCGTTGGAGCCAAAACAAGGCAAGGGTACTATTCTTGTGGTAGATGACAATAAGTCCATACGCGATATTGTTTCCGCTTCACTCAAAACATTCGGTTATACGATTTTAACCGCCAATGATGGCAGCGAAGGGATCGAAGTTTTTAAAGACAATCAAGAAAAAATCCAAATGGTCATACTGGATATGATTATGCCTAAATTAGGTGGTATGGAAGTATATCATGAAATAAAAAAATTAAACCCCGATATAAAGGCGCTTCTTTCCAGTGGATATACCGTAGAAGATATTTCGGTGTCTATTGATAAAGACCTAAATATAGGTTATTTACAAAAACCATTTTCTATTTCCGAGTTGCTCAATTCCATAACGAATATTATGGGAAATAATAATCAGGAAACCGGGAAAAATTAAAATGTCCAAAATGGAACCCCTGCACGATAAGCGTAACAGCGAAGAGTTTGCTTATCTTAAAGAAAAAGACCGTTTGCAAACCTTATTGATGGACAATATAGAAGCATTGTTTCTGGACGATAAGATGGAACAACTATTTACAATGGTCGCAGAATTGATACATGAAAGTATTGGCCTGTATAACGTTTGGGCTTTTGAAATAAATGAAACCCGGAAAGAGCCATATTTAATTGCTTCTTATGGCCCGCACTTTCAAGACACCAATAAGAATATCCCATTTGGTGCAGATGGTGATAGACGTTTTATAAAAAATTTATGGGAAAATTTTGAGCTTGATGTTATTGAAGACTGCCGGCTGGACAAACGTTTAGATCAAGCGTATGTTCAAAAATATGGCTGCTCTGGCGCAGTGCACGTCCCCTTGCATTTATCCGCTGAAAAGGTCGGGATATTGGGTTGTGCATCGTTTCAAAAATCAGGCGTATTAAAAATTACACCTGCACAGATAAATTTTTTAGAGAACCTCGCCGGTTTATTGGCCCTTGCCATTCAGAGGATAAATACCACCCATGCATCGGAAGCAAAACAGAAAGTACTGACCGAAGCCCTGGAAAGCTGGGAGTCATTTGCCAGAAACACAAATGATATAATCATTCATGTGGATGAGAACGGCCATATCCTTTATTTAAACCGGGATTCTGAACAACCGGTTTATGAGAAAACGATCTATGATTTTCTACCGGTAAAAGAGGAACATGCCAAAGTTAAAAATGCATTGAAACACGTTTTTAAAAATGCATCCCCTATTTCCTATCAGGTTACAGGATTGAACATCTCCGGTTCGCAGGCGATATATTTCAGTCGCATCTCACCGGTGTTTATCAATCGAAAGTTGGTTTATGCCACAATTGTCTCAAGTGATTTTACAGATGCAATCCATACCCGTCAGGCGTTGGAACTTAGTGAATTTCGTTATAGGAGCATGATCGATAATTCACCCTCAAACATCTATATCAAAGATTTAGACGGCTGTTACATCGATGTGAACAAAACCTATCTGAAAAGCCTTGGATTTAGAAAATCTGATGTGATCGGAAAAGACGATTATCATCTCTTCCCCCATGATACCGCAAAATGCTTCCGGGATAATGACAAAAAAGTTTTGACCCAGGGCCGGGCAATAGAGTTTGAAGAAATCGTACCGACAGGGAGAGATGAAATCATCTTCCTTACGGTAAAATATCCTTTATTCACGCCCGATAAAGAAGCGTATGCCATCGGTGGCATATCTACAAACATCACCTCGCGTATCCGAAGTCGAATGCGTGTCCAGGAAAGTGAAAAACGCTATCGTGAATTGGCGGACAACTCGCCATTGGCTATTGTAATACATCAAAAAAGTAAAATTTTATATGCCAATCGGGCGTCATTGAAGTTGATAGACGCTTCAAGTCCTACCCAGGTGATTGGTAAGGACATCATTGAATTTATCCATGGCTCCTCGCTCAATGATGTAAAACAACAGGTCCGCCGTATCTATACCCGAAAGGGAAATTCCATGCCAATGGATCATAAACTCATAACCTTACAAGGAAATATACGTATCGTAGAGATGGCCGGCACCATGATAAACTATAATGGCCAACCGGCGTCACAGGTTATATTGCGCGATGTTACCCTCAACAAACAATGGGAAAAAGTACTCAGTCGCTATGAACATATTGTGAATTCAACAAACGATAAATTGTCCTTTATCGACCGGGATTATATCTATCGGGCGGTTAATAAATCCTACTACACAATGCATGGCGCTAAAAATAAAAAGATCGTTGGCCACTCGATTGAAGAATTATTTGGAAAAGATGTTTTTGAAAATAATATCCGTCCTAATTTTGACCGCTGTTTACAAGGTGAGACAATAAACTACCAGTATTGGTTTGATTTTGAAAATGTTGGTAAGCGATTTATGGATGTAAGCTATTTTCCGTACCGGGAAAAAGATGAAAGCATTAGCGGGGTTGTTGTTAGCTCACATGATATCACCGAACGAAAATTGGTCGAAGATGAACTGTTATTATTAAATAAAGTGATAAATGCAAGCACCTCCGGTCTTTCATATATGGAGATGATGGAAACGGCTTGCCGGGACCTTGCCCAATCCTTTGACGCTAACCAGGTTGTAATATCTCTATTAAATCCATCAGGAGATGTTTTACAAGTGGCGACGGCCTGGCCGGAAAACATCCGTGATATTAAAACGGGTTTTACATTTCCCGCAAAAGATATTCCCCTGTTAAAGAAATTTTATAAAAATCCTGGCCCGGTGATGGTTGAGAATGTTAAAGATTTTGATCAGTTAGGGATATACAAAAAAATGTTGGCAGAACAAAATATGCTATCCGTGCTCATCCTGCCGTTGTCCATTGACAATCATTTAATCGGAGTGATCAGCCTGGATTGTATCAGAAAGAGAAAATTTAAAACAAAGCAAATAAAAACAATTGAACGCATTGTTGCCCAATTATCTGCCGCCATAGGTTATGTTGAATTGCAGGAGCAACAAAAAAGAATGGCCGCTGCCTTGGAACAAACTTTCGAAAATATAATTATCACTGATTCCAATGGCGTTGTTGTTTATGTAAATCCGGCGTTTGAGCAAACAACTGGTTATCTGCGCAATGAAGTTATCGGCCATAAGGTTGGGCCTATAAAGAGTGATCGGCATGATCAAACATTTTATCGGGAATTATGGCAAACCATTCAAGCTGGAAAAGTATGGCGTGGCCGTTTTATCAATCGCAAGAAATCATCAGAAATATATTATGAAGATGCAACAATAACGCCTATTCGGAACGATAAAGGGGAAATTACAAATTATGTAAGCGTGCAGCACGATGTTACCAGGGAATTGGAACTGGAAAAACAATTGCGCCAATCCCAGAAAATGGATGCGGTAGGCCAGCTTGTCGGTGGTGTTGCCCATGACTTTAACAACTTACTCACATCAATTATGTCCTATGCCGGCTTTGCCCTTGAATTTAGCGATGTACCTTTATCTTCACGAACGGCGGAAGATCTAAGGGGCATTTTAAGAAGCGCGGAACGGGCTGCGAAATTAACCAGACAATTACTTACCTTCGCAAAAAAACAAGTCACCACGCCCAAAATTG
This sequence comes from uncultured Calditrichaceae bacterium, assembly GCA_964456445.1. GTDB lineage: Bacteria > Calditrichota > Calditrichia > Calditrichales > J004 > CAYWBI01. Next base: position 2,795 of record CAYWBI010000124.1, on the reverse strand, counting down.
TCAATATCAATCAAAGCATATCGGAGATGGAAGATATGCTGAGCCGTTTGATTAACGAAAACATAAAGTTAACTACACGTTTGGAACCCGCTTTAAAAAAAATTAAAATTGACCCGGCACAATTTGAACAGGTACTGGTTAATTTGGTTGTCAACGCCCGTGACGCCATGCCGGATGGCGGAAAGATCGTTATTGAAACGCAAAATCATCTGGAACCTTCTTTTGCCGCGGGTGTCCGAAAAGCCGGAACTTATGTGTTGCTAAAAATTAAGGATAATGGAGCGGGAATACCCGAACAGATACAAGACCGGATATTTGAACCCTTCTTTACAACCAAACCCACATCCGAAGGAACAGGGCTTGGATTATCAACTTGTTTTGGGATTATTACAAATCATGGTGGTACTATCGATCTTGAAAGCCAAACCGGCGTGGGGACTTTATTCAAAATTTACTTTCCGGTAAGCAGCACAAATACAAAGGAAAATAAGGCCGAGCCTGGTAAACAAGCGGTTGAAGGCGGCAATGAGTGTATTCTGCTTGTGGAAGATGAAAACGCGCTACGTGAAGTAACGGCCAGGGGATTGCGGCAAAAGGGATACAAGGTACTTGAGGCCGGAGATGGCAAGGAGGCCTTAGACTTGATAATTAGTCAGCCGGAAATAAAATTTGATCTTTTGCTCACGGATGTTGTAATGCCTGAAATTGGTGGTAAAAAACTTATGAGACTTGTTAATATGCATTTTCCCGATGTTAAAATTATCCTGATGTCCGGCTATGCGGAAATAGAACTGGATACCAAGCAAGAGAATTTACTATTTATACAAAAACCATTCTTACAAGATACGTTGTATAAAAAAATCCGAAACCTTCTTGATAAAAATTAACATCATCGAATAATCCGATCACAATGGAACAAATGGATGATAAGAACTTACCCATTGGATGGGGGCAATTCCGTTTAATTCCATTCTTCAGCCCGCGTTAAAAAATAAAAAGCGGGATGAGATCATCCCGCCCCAAATAAGAAATGTTACAAAAAAGTGTAGCTTAGCCCAACGGCCAGGGTTTGTTTAAGCTGACGTGTTCTGGAAATATCCCTGTCATAAAACAGTTTAAAATTAAAACTGACTTTGATGATGTCGGAAACCTGGGCCGAAAAAGTATTGTCCCAATTTACATCCACGGTATTGACTGCCCGTAGGTCCGAAAACAGTTCTATTTTACCATCGTATATAATTTTTTCGCTAAGCGGTATGCTTAGTTCGGTAACCGATTCAGCGCCCAATTCATTCCTGGATGATTCAATTTTATTTGTTGTGGAGGGATCATCGGCGAAACCGTATTCACTTTTGCTAAATGTTTGTTTCACGGCAGCGCCTAAACGGGTTTTTAAGAACTTGCTTGCAGCATAGCCCATACCAATGCTTTCGGTCAAATACAATGGATCAAAGGCCGCGGAAATTTGGACAGCAGGTTTTGCTCCATAGTTAAAACCATTGGCCACCTGGCTAAGCAGTTTAAACGATCCATACGGATTTATTGTACTTCCCAGTTTATAGGTATAAACCGTTTCAAGATTAATTTCATCCGCTGCCTTTTGTGCCGGGCCATTGCCAATTTGTGCCCGTCCAAACTGGAATTTGCCCGATGTGGCCCAGTTGTATTTTTCCTGGTCATTTTCAAATTTTGCATTTACATTCAACGCCCAGCTCCAAATGTCTTCACCACCGGCGCTCCAGTTGTCGAAGGAGTTTTGGGTAAAATTAAGATCGCTTGTAATTTGATTTTTCCAACCGAAGTCCACGGACTTCTTATCCTGAGCAAACAGTAAACCGCTCAAGATGATGAACATAATGATTCTTTTCATGTTTCGTTCCTTAATTTTTCTTGTAGTTGTGGATATCCATTTGCGGATAAGGTATTGAGATGTTATTGGCGTCGAAGGCTTCTTTTACTTTTTCAATGGTGTCAAAGTGGATGCCCCAATAATCATTTGCCTTGGCCCAAACCCGGACGGTGATATCCACGGTGCTGTCGCCGAGATTTCCAATGGCCAAAAAAGGCTGCGGGTCTTTAAATATACGTGTATCATGATCTAATATTTCCCGTATAACGTCCTTCGCTTTTTTCATGTCATCGCCATAACCTATCCCAAATGTGAAATCAACCCTGCGGTTCGCTTCCGTTGAATAATTGATAATTGATGCATTTGCAAGTCCGCCATTAGGGATAATAATCGTTTTATTGTCCGGTGTTTTAAGTGTTGTCGCTAAAACTTCTATCGCAGAAACCGATCCTGAATGACCCGCTCCATCGATAAAATCTCCTACCTTAAAAGGTTTAAAAATAAGGATAAGTACGCCACCGGCAAAATTGGAGAGACTGCCCTGCAAGGCAAGGCCCACCGCTAAACCCGCCGCGCCCAAAACAGCTATAAAAGACGTTGTCTCAACCCCCATCATCGAAATGACACTGATCATTACCATAACTTTCAGCCCTATTGAAATAAGGCTGGAAAGAAACTTTTGTAGTGAAATATCCATCTTGGATTTTTGTGTAGCCTTGTGAAAACCGGAAACGATCATTTTTACAAACCATAATCCGATAATCAGGACAACCAAAGCCATCAAAATTTTTGGAACATAGGTGACAACCATCGTAATCCCAAGTTGAATATATTCTTGCATGTTTTGCATATAGCCTCCACTAATACAGTGTTTTGAGTTAAATAATAATTGAGTTAAGATTAAATTGGTTGAAAAACTATTTGATAAAGTCTTTAAATATAATTT
>CAYWBI010000123.1:0-11229 GCA_964456445.1 uncultured Calditrichaceae bacterium | reverse complement strand
TGTCCCCGCGAAGGCGGGGAAGTAACAAAAAGCCCAGGCGAAATTTAACTCGTCCCGAGTACTCGGGACTCAAACACAAATTTCGCCAAAAGCCAAGATTGTTTCAAGTCCCACTCTTTTAGTTCAGGCGTTTGGCCTTGAGCATCAAAGGGCTTGGTTTTAATATTTGACATTTTAACCGGACACTAATGATTTCCCGTATTTAAATTCATTAGATGTTTATATTTATTCCATAAAAAGGTGTACTTAGGCCCCGCAAAACAAATTCAAAAAAGAAAGCGCGCTTTTTTAACTTTTAACCGCGGGACTAATATCTGTCAATTTCTCAAGGCTGTCCTTACCTGCTACGGCCGTGTTTGTTTTTAAAGATAACATAAATGTATTTCAGAAGAAATCCCAAATAATCAAATTGAAAACCAAAAACTGTTTCCATATAAAATTTCTGTTTTCACCATAATTCCATTAAATTCATAAATTATCCAGATTTACTATCACACAAAAGATTTGTTTGCTGAACAATTCGGATATTATGTTGTTCATCTAGTACTTATCGTGGATAATATAAAAAGATAAAAAACCCAGCGGTTGATTTTCAACCTTGGTAATTACCATTTATCCGTTTATAGTATTTTAGCATCTATTATCACAAAAGAGAATTTATTATAGATGATCCATTTTTTAAACAGCTTGATCCTGCCTGCTTTAATTGCTGTGTCGCTGCCCTTTATCATTCAGTTGTTAAACCGCAATAAAAATGTGAAAATAAAATTTAGCGCCGTCCGTTTTTTGAAGATGCTGGAAAACAATACGGTACGCCAACTTAAACTTTATCAAATACTTTTACTGATCGTCCGGGCATTGATCATTTTATTTATAGTATTGGCTTTTGCGCGTCCTACCTTAACAACGGCCAACGGATCCTCTTCCGGGACGCCATCAACGGCTGTTATCCTGTTGGATGATTCTTACAGTATGGATAGTTATGCTTCATCCCAAACCTATATGGATCGGGCAAATGCACTGCTGCCAAAAATTCTTTCCGCTTATACCTCCACGGACAAGGTATATATTTTAAAAATGGTTTCACCGGAACCTATAAAAATCTCTGCTCAGGATTTGGATCACGCGCCCCGCTTTAAATCCACTTACGGGGTTGTAAAAGCCAATAGCGCATTAGCTGTTTCCGACTCATTGATGGAGCGCTTTGCCAATATATCCAATGACCTTTTTATAATAAGTGATTTCAGGTTCAAAACCGGAAACGGAATTAGCAGTTATAAAAACCTACAGAAGGCAAACCGCTATCTTATCAATTTGTCACAAAGCAGTCAACTGCTCGATTTATCCATCGATTCCGTTGCTGTTCTGAATCAGATATTTGAGCAAGGACGGCCGCTTAATTTTACGGTGTTTATCAGCAATCATAGCGAGCAAAAACCATCGGAAACCGCGGTCAATGTTTTTATTGGAGAGCAGAGGGCGGGCACTCAGTCGGTTTCGGTCCCGGCCGGGAAGCAGGTCCGGGTTCCATTGACATTTACCCCTCAACAAAATGGGTTTGTCAACATACGCTTTCAAATAAAGGAAGATGACCTTTCTGCAAACAACAAATATTTTTATACACTGAACATACCCAAAAAAATATCCCTATTGTTCATTCACCCCAAGGGAAACGAGGCCTTATCATCAGCGCTTGCCGTTTTAAATAAAAACTCCTTGTTTAATATAACCGGCGCCGATATTTCATCTGCGCCTTCGTATAATTTTTCAGCATATCAACTTATAGTGATGCGTGGCGATGCACCTTCTGCCATGCTGGCCCGTAAACTCAACAACTACACATCAAACGGCGGACATGTATTATTGATGCCGCAGGCCGGACAATCGGTGCAGAAATTTCAAAATGTCTTCCGGGCGCTTAAGCTTCCCGTAAAAGTAAGGTCAAAAGTGGAATTTAGCGGAAATGATTATGCCACAATAAACATGTCGGACGCCCCGTCTTTTTGGGGGGCCGTTTTTTTGGACAGGAACAAGTTTAATGAACCGCCGGTATTTTACAGCTATTTTAAACTAAACGCGGTCTCTGATGTTTTACTCAGGCTTTCCAACCGGAGCGGAGTTTTCGTAAGGGAAAAAAATTATTTTATCCTGACCACTGCGCTTAGCAAACAAACTACCGATATAACAGAGAATGCACTTTTTTTACCGCTTCTCTACCGTTTTTTTTATATTGCGTCTCTGGGTAGGACACAGAAAACATCCCAATTGAAAATTTACGACCGCTTGCATTTTGTACCGGTTGGTTTTTCCGCTGGTGAAACGTATCAAATGCTTACTCCGCAGAAAAGACACATTTCCCTTGTACCACGCCCGGTAAAAAGCCGTATTGAATTTGACGCCGGAGTGGCCAATCAACCGGGGTTTTATTTTCTTATGCACAATGATACCATTTTACAATCCCTGGCCGTTAATGTGTCCAATAAGGAATTTATGCCGCCCTATGTCAATAAAGACCAAATAGGACAAATGCTATCGGGGCCGGCTACAATAAAATCAACCATTCTGCAAGCCCATGCGGGTCGTGAGGTTTGGTTGTATCTTGTGCTTTTGGTATTGCTTTTGCTTGCGCTTGAAATGTTTCTTATAAAAAAAATTGAAGGAAGCCCGTTTTAAATGATTGAAAAAAACAACCGTCTGTTATCCACGGATACAGAGAAGGCCATCATTGTGGCCACCTATGCTGCGGGCACACCGCGCTGGCAAACCGATGAACATCTGCAGGAACTTAAGGAGCTTGCGCGAACAGCCGGTGCAACCGTTACCGAAATAATTACCCAGGAACGCAACAGACCGGACCCGGCTTATTTTGTCGGTAAGGGAAAAATTGAAACCATACAGGAAACCGTGGAATCGAAAGATATACGGTTAATTATCTTTGATGATGAACTAAGCCCTGCGCAGGTGCGTAACCTTGAAAAAACCTTTAGTATAAAAGTCATCGATCGCACCGGTCTGATCCTGGATATTTTTGCCAACCATGCACAAAGCAGCGAGGCCAAAACACAGGTAGAACTTGCCCAGCTAAACTACCTTTTGCCGCGCTTAACCCGCCAGTGGCAACACCTTTCCCGACAGGTTGGCGGCATTGGCACCAAGGGGCCCGGCGAAACTCAGTTGGAAACGGACCGGCGGTTGGTCCGCACACGCATCAGCAAATTAAAGGCTAAGCTTAAAAGCATTGACAAACAAAACAAAACCCGCCGTCTGCATCGCGATGGCTTGTACCGCGTGGCGCTGGTCGGCTATACCAATGCCGGCAAATCGACCATTATGAACCAGCTGACCAATGCCGAAGTTTTAACCGAAGATAAATTGTTTGCCACTTTGGATACCAAGGTGAAACGGTGTGAACTTTCATCTTCCGCAACGGTATTGTTGAGCGACACCGTCGGCTTTATCCGTAAACTGCCGACCCAACTGGTTGCATCGTTTCGTTCCACATTGGCGGAAGCAGGCGAGGCCGACGCCCTGCTGCATATCATTGACGCTTCCAACCCACATTTTGAAGATCACATCCAGGTTGTAAAATCACTGCTCAACGAGCTTGATATCGACGGTTCCAAAATGATTTTTGTTTTTAATAAAACCGATCTGATAACACAGGACGCATGGGTCAACGAAATCCGTCAAAAGTATCCGGATGGTGTATTTGTTTCTGCCTTGCGCCATATAGGTATTTCGGGGTTAAAATTGATGCTTCTAAACCGTTTTGAACATTTTTATAAAACAATGGATATCAAACTGAAATATGCGCTGGGCTTTAAAGAGCATCAACTACGCCCCTACGCGACCTTTTTGGAAAAAACCCATGATGAAGAATTTATCTATTTTAAGATAAAATTTCACGTGGACAAGGAGTATAAAATCCGTCAAATTTTAGGTACTGTCTCATGAAAATATTTTTATTATTCATATTATTGACATTTGCACTCTATGGACAATCGGTAAGTACATTATCATTTGACCGTTTTACCCATTACGGGCCAGACGACTGGATCAGTTATGGCAGCGCAAATTATATCACATCCATAGATATGGGGTATGATGTTATTTATTTTGGCACGCGAAACGGCGGCGTTTTGCGTTTTGATTTGTTTTCCAACCGCTGGCTTTATCCCCTGACCACAAGCCAGGGCCTGCGCAGCAACAAAATCCTGCGCCTTGCCTATGATCTTAATAGCAGCCAATTATACGCACGTACGGATATGGGGGTGGATGTTTATAATCCGGGGTTCCGTTTTTGGAAACAGTCATCAGAGATGGATATGCCTGCCCCAAACCGTTTGCCCTTGCCCGAGGGCAGAAACAAAAACGCGTTGTTTGCCCCCTACAACCGCCCCGCCATCAGCGCGTTTCCCAATTTTTTTACCAATCGGGATATCAGCCTGTATAGTGACGGCAACATCATTGGGCCCTATGGCAATAATTTTAAAATTACCGATCGGCTTGTGGACATCAACAATTTTCTTTGGATAGGAACAAACGGTCTTGGTATTGGCAGGGCAAACCTGATTGACCAGCATGCTACCTTTAAAAGACGTTATCTGTCCGATATGGCCGTAAACGACGTTCTTATAAAAAACAACACTATGTGGATCGCCGGCCCGGTACAAAGTGAAACCCAGCCGGAAATCATCCGCTGGAACAGTAAAAAAAATATCTGGAATTATTATAAGACCGGACATACCTCCGCAGCCATTTTTTCCGACAGGATCAACGTCCTTGAGCAGTCGTCAAACAACACCATCTATCTTGGCACATCACAAGGGATATTTGCCAAACCATACCGTAAAGATTGGAAAAGTTTATTATATACCGTTCTCGGTGATTATAAAGTTTTTGATATAAAATCACACGATGGACAAACTTTTGTAGGCACGGATAATGGTATTTTTAAAATTGATGATACAACCCTGTCCGTCACTCAGGTGAAACGTTCGGTATTGCTGGATGTGCCTATCTCCAAAATCACATTAAAAGGCACACATGTTTACTTAGGCAGCGATCGCGGTATTTTTGACTATGATGAACAGAACGAAACCATTGCCATGCTGAAAATGCCCACTGCCATCAGTACAAATTATATTTCCGCTCTGGCCATAAACAAAGACAGCCTTTGGTTTTCCGGGGCCTTTGGCATTGGTGTTTATAATATAAAAACACATGCCGGACGTTCGTTTCCGCTTTTTAACAACAACCCGTTTAATACCGTGAGCGATATTGCCGTTACGGAGTTTTTTGTTTGGTTTGCCACCGATAAGGGTTTGTTAAAATACGATCCGGATCGTGACTACTGGTACCTGTACACCACCGAAGACGGATTGATTGACAACCGCATCAATCATATCGATGTTCAGGGGGATTATCTCTGGCTCTCTACCAATAGGGGGCTGACCCGCTTCCGTTGGTATAATGGCGAACGCTATGAATAGACGGATTGCCCTGAAGTCATAGCGCGCACATCCCTTTCAGCCGAAAGCATTATATATATCCAATGTTGCGAAACACATATTTTCAAATGGCGCTATTTGATAAGAAGCATCTTCCAATTATTTCTTTTTGATAGTTTCTCTGGCAACCATGGAAGCTGATAAAAAAACATATACCAACTTTTTCTCATTTGCGTGAAGTTACGCCTTATGTTCTTCTGCATCACCGCGTCATGTGGGACATTCATAACCACCAATTTCGCTAAACGATCGGGATATTTGGCAGCCGCTCACCAAGCGACTGCAGCACCCCAGTCATGTCCGATTAAAATAATCTGTTTTTGACCCATCGCATCTATTAGTCCAATAACATCTGCTGCTAATTCGTCGAGGTTATATGCGGCAATTCCTTGTGGCTTATCGCTTAAATTGTACCCACGCTGATCTGGCGCCCATACCCTGTAGCCCGCAGAAGCCAGGAATGAAATCTGCCGTTTCCAGGCATATGAAAATTCAGGAAATCCATGCAATAGAATAATCGCCGGTCCATCGACTGGGCCATCCTGAGCCACATTTAGACGAATACCATTTGTTTCAACATACTGATAATCCATTGAAGATTCTTCCTTATTTTAAGTAGATCAGCGGATTTTTTTATCCATAACAACCTGTCTAATACATAAAGCCCCACAACCACAAAGGGATTTTATTCAAAAAAATTCTATTGATAACTTTGTGCAGATATCTCTAAAAAAGGGGCGCTATTAGCAAAAGAAATCATTCAACATCGGAATGCAATACTAATCATGGTTTTAATACACAAGGGATATTAATATATTTTTCGGGAAAGGGCCCGCAAGGTATCTTATTGTTCGCTTTGCGAAAGAGAAACCCAAAAACGCGATATAATAAGCGTAAAGCTGGGGCGGGCATAGATTTTTTGTGCATGCAAAATTGAGCACCGTTTATATATTTGCGGCCCGGGAACATACCGGCTTACTGTGCTGGCCGTTTGGAGACTTTTAGCGCCCGCCTTTCTATGCCTTATTTTGTTAACGGCTAAATAATAATCTGAAGTAATGGTAAGTAGATATTCATTATTTATCTTTACCCAATATTTTTTCGAGGCTTCTTAAATCAGCAATATCTTTTTCTCGTCCAGATGCTTTTTTATTTATAAGAAGATCATCAGCTGAAATAACTGTTATTTCAATTCCATCAACATTAACTTTATTATTTCTTTTATAACAGCGATTGAAGTTAATACCAGATGCTTGATTAATTATTTCAATTCGAATTGGGGAACGACCCATGCGAAAAATTCGGCCAGGTTCTTTAAAATGTTCTTTTGGAACTGAAATTGCTCCAAATTCATAGAGTGCTTTAAGAAGTTTATCTAAGTTTTCATCATCAATAGAAATAAAAACATCCATATCTGCTGTAGCTCTTGGTGCAGCATAAATACCAACTGCCCATCCTCCAAGTAATAAATATTTAACCTTGTTTTTGTTCAACAAACTTAAAAATTCTTTGAAGTCTTCCGGTAGTTGCCTTTGTTCCATAAAAACATTCTCTTAAATAAGTTATTGTTTGAAGTTTCTCTTTGATCGGGGCATTCGACCAATATTCTATATCATCTTGCTCAATTTGCTCATGATTAGAGAATGCGAAATCTTTTCTGTCAATTTTCATAGTTTACCTTTTAAAATAATTTACATGAAGAATACTAAAAATCAAACATACTTGATTAACTGAGAATTAGAAACTATAATGGCAGTTAATATAATATTGAACCCTGACAATCGTCTTTCGGTTTTTACAAACTAAGCAATAAAACATCTTTCTACAAACAGATAGGTAGGTTATTCAAATTCGCTTTTAGAGCTAATTATTTTGAGTCAGTATTTTAAATAATTTTTCATTTATATAATAATTTCCTGTTCCCAATTTTTCTTTTCTGACTAATCCATCTTTCGATAATTTATTGAGATAATTCGCCGCGGTAATTCGTGAAACTGCTAAATCCTTCTGGATGAATTCAATTTTGGTATAAGGATGTTTAAATAAATTGTTCAGCAAGTCCTGACTATAAAATTTATAATTGTCTCTCAATAAATATTTATACTCAAACATTAATTCCCGGATATTTCCAATTAATGATAGGGTCTCTTTGGCTGTTTGTTCAATTCCGTCTAACATATAAAACAACCAATTCTCCCATTCATTGGTCTCTCTAACTTCCTGAAGTAATCTGTAGTAGCCTGCCTTATGTTTAATAATATACCGGCTTAAACACAAAATGGGTATGTCCAACAAATTCTTTATAACTAAATAAAGAACATTTATAATTCTGCCTGTTCTGCCATTTCCATCATAAAAAGGGTGGATACTTTCAAATTGACAATGGATAATTGCCATCTTTACCAATGGATCAAAATCGGATAGCGTATCATCATTTATAAATTTTTCAAGATTCGTCATTAATTCTATTATGGTATTATAATCCTGAGGGGGTGTATAAATAGTTTCACCGGTTGAAGCATTTTTCAAGGCCGTTCCCGGAAGTTTTCTAAAGCCGGCATTGTTCATTTCCAGAACCGATTGTATTTTTATAATATCATTATTGGTAATGGTTTTATTTTTTGAAATTAATTGGAACCCTTCTTTTAACGCCGCTATGTAGTTTTGAACTTCTTTTACATTTAATGATTTTAAGCCAGCAAATTTTAATTCCGCTTTGTATAAATCATCATGCGTTGTAATGATATTTTCAATCGCGGAACTATCCTTCGCCTCCTGAAGTCCCAACGTATTTATTAAGATATTCTCATTGGGAATACTTGAAACAAACCCCTTTAATTCAGCCAATGCTCTATGTGCAGATGAAAGTTTTTTAAGGATTGTTTTGCTTTCAATATCTTTTTCTATAGGTAATTTTTCCATGCCTGCCCCAAATGATAAGATTTTTTGATTTTCTATGCAAAGCTACCTTCGTATGATAAGAATATCAAATTTTCTTTACAAAGGTTCTTGAAATGATAAAATAATTGAACTTATGCATCAAAAGGAAAAAGTTGCAGGAATATGCTTAGCAGGGATAATTAGCTTTAATATTTGGGTAATCGAAAGCCCTGTCCAATCGATATCTAAAGTTAATATCTTTGAGCCTATAATACCGGTGTGTTGAAACTCATGGGGCTTTGGAAGAACATTGGCTTAGTTTCTAGGCGTGTTCAGGAAAATGGTAAAGGGCGCAACGCTTCTATACCTTATTTTGTTAGCTGTTTTTTTACCAGTTAAATTTGTTCCTATGTAGTCTCGCAATTCTGACAAATTCATTATTCAAATTACGAAACCATTTTTCACCAGATTCTACAACTTCAAGTATCTGCTCATCTATTTCACAATCTTCATACCTTTTGGGATGTGTTATGCGGTCACGAATTTTTAATGCATCCTGAAATAATTCCCAACCACTATCTCCAAAATTAATATTTAAACGTTCTTTAAAAGATTCGCTAGCTACTCTATATACAGTTCGGATTTTGCGTTGAAGTTTAAGATACTGTTCTTTACTTAAAATCTTACCATTGTCTTTTGCTATATAAACACGCTCTGATAATACTTCATAAACTCCTTCATGTAGCTTAATGAAATTGTGTTCATGCAACTCAAGTAAAAGTCGTTTGTGTTGCTCTACTACCGTTTCTACAAGCGAAAATATTGCTCTAACATAAAATCGGCGATTGGCTTCTTCTTCTGTCGTTACTGTATCAGTAATAGATCTACTTCCGAGATTGGGTAGCAAACATTCGACATCCTCAATTAAGGTGCGAGTCATTTCCTGTATTTCTTCTAATCTGTTATATAAATCACTCATAAGATCTTCAATCCTTTATATGTCTAACGGACGAGCATAAGATGATTGAACCGTGCAAAACCTTACATAATGAAAATCATGGCCCATCGGTTAAATTCCTGCTTAATGCTTCTGTTAGCTTTTTTATTAATACTCTTTGATATCTGTGCTTTTGCATTTAGGACAAGTAACAGGCACAGATTGAAGATTTTTGTCTTTTGCTTCGCCTGGCTCAAATACTTCTTTTACAAAAACAAAACTACATCTTTGACATCTATACCGTTTTTCTTTCATTGAAAGCCTCAATATGTTAAAGGTTGAATAAATCTTGTCCAAAGATACTCAGCTACTTCTTCTGGCCTATTAATTTTTTCTTTGTTTATATTACCAAACTGGAATCCCATTAATGGTTTAAATGCAATTTCGAACCCATCATATTCAATGTATATACATTCATTGTAAGAAATTTGACCACCAAATGATTTCCCTTCTGAGTAAAAAATTTGTTTTGAACCGTGCTCATCTCCAAACCATATTTTACAATTTGTTTTGTATTCTCCATCGAGAAATAATTCAATATTTAAATCTGTTTCCGAATTAGAAATGCTTGTTTCAATTTGAGGATTTTCTTTATGAAGATGCTCTGAAGCCTCTTCAAAATATTTTTGGACTAAAGAGAATGTTTGTTTTAAGTAATCGTTTAATTCTTTATCTGTTAAATTCTTCTTTACTTTAATATTTGGAAAGTTGAATGTTATGTTTTTTGTTTTTGAGTTTGATTCTGATGACTCATAATCTCTTATTAGTTCATAAAGAGGTTCTTCTCCAAAATTTTTAGCTAATTTTTTAGGCCCCAAACTTCTAAATTTAAAATTAATGTTTTTATCTTTTATTAAATGATTATAAAAGAATTCAGAACAGTAAATGTGATTTGGTTCAACAATCGGTTCGATCCTTGCTGTTGATGTAACATGGATGCCGGAAACATTTTGAACAGTATCGCCTGAGAAAGATATATTGACCTTTTCAGTGTGTAGACCGATTCTTACGCTAAGATTGTCTGGAAAACCAAATCTTTTCCAGTTTGTATTTCTGAATTTATCTCTAATGTCAAGAGCAATAGCCGCCATATCAACCGGGTCGTAAGAACAAATAAAAAAAGCATCTCCCCATGTATTATTAAAAAAGTGGTTTCGATCGTTTAAGAGATTGTTTTTTATTTCATTATTAAATTTTTCGATTGACAGTATCAATTCATCATCTTGTACTTTTGAAAAGTCTTTTATATCTGAAAATAAAATGGAGACTATTTGTGCTTTATTTTTTATCATCATCAGATCCAATGTGAATGTTTAAAATTTTGAGAAAATTTTGAATTTTCTTAATGAAATAATTTTTCCAATGTATTCGCTTAGTTCTTTTGAATTTGTTTGAATCCGAACTTCATTCAACTGCTTTTGATTAAATTCTCCATGGAGAAATGAAGCCATTATTTCTGATTCTTTACAATCTATTAACTCAGGCCTCTGATATCGAAAAATTTTATGTTCTTGATTTTTAAACCTCGTAAAGAAAAAATCTTCTAATTTACCAATTGCTGAATTTAAAGCTTGTTCCATCATGAATTCTTCATTAATTGAAAAGGAATTGAGGTCCTTTAATGATCCACGTTTTAAAATTCTTTGAGGGAAAAAAGACGTTTCATCATTTTCACGAATTAATATAAAATGTTCTGAATAAAATGATGAGTTATTCTCCGTTCCTGAAGTTAATATTAACAGCGGGGAGATATTTAACAGTCTTTTACATCTGTATACTTTAAATGCCATTTATAACTCCCATAAAAATTTACGACAAAAAAGATAACATAATATTGCCCCG
>CAYWBI010000122.1:0-11272 GCA_964456445.1 uncultured Calditrichaceae bacterium | reverse complement strand
ACTTTTTGACTGGCCAAAGCTTGTCCCCGCGTAGGCGGGGAAGTAACAAAAAGCCATAAGCCAAGCTTGTTTCAAGTCCAACTATTTTGGTTCAGGCGTTTGGCCTTGACATCTAAGGGTTTCGTTTTAATATTTGAGATTTTAACCGGACACAAATGATCTTACTTATTCAATTTTAACATAACATAATATCCGGGATTGCAATGAAGGTAACCGAACATCTTGAAAAAGCTACAAAGCCGCTGATCAGTTTCGAAATAATTCCTCCCCGCCGTGGTGGCAACATCAAAGCCCTTTTGAACCTGGTGGATGACCTGGCCGAATTCAATCCGCCATTTATCGATATAACCAGCCATGCCGCAGAGGTTATTTATGAAGAAACCCCACACGGTTTAAAACGAAAATCACAACGTAAGCGTCCGGGAACCTTAGGGATCTGCGCGCTGATTCAGAAAAAATACAACATCGATGCTGTGCCCCACATGCTATGCCTGGGTTTTACACGCGAGGAAACCGAAGATTTTTTGATCGATTTACAATATTTAGAAATAAAGAATGTTTTTGCCGTACGCGGCGACAGCCCCATCTACAAAAAACCAATTCCATCGGGACGGACGGCCAATAAATATGCATCGGATTTGGTGCAACAGGTAATGGAAATGAATAAGGGCAAATATCTTGAAGACGATCTGTTGGATGCGCGTCCTTCCAATTTTTGCGTTGGCGTTGGCGGCTATCCGGAAAAACATTTTGAAGCGCCCAACCTTGAATCGGATATCGAAAACCTGAAAAGAAAGGTGGATGCAGGTGCGTCATATATTGTAAGCCAAATGTTTTTTGACAATCAGGCTTTCTTTCATTTTGAACAGAAATGTCGTGAGGCTGGTATAACCGTGCCCATTATCCCCGGTTTAAAAATTATATCAAAACGTTCCAATCTCACATCCATTCCGCGTAATTTTTACATTAATATGCCCGTTGAATTGACCAATTCCCTAAACAATGCCCCGGACAATCAGGTAACCGATGTTGGAATCGATTGGACGTTGAAACAGGTGGAAGGCCTTCTTGCCCACAGCGTGCCATCGATCCATTTTTATATCATGCAAAATTCAAAGGTTATAAGTAAACTCTTAAGGCAGATTAAGATTTAACCTGTTGAAAATCTTTGTTTCCCATCTGTCTATTTACCACCATCCATCACGGCTACAACCGTTTAATCAAAAAACGGCGTGCGTTCAAAAGCAAAACTTAGGTGTAATTGCCAACGGAAGTCCAGCTTTTGTTCCACCCGGCCCGGATAGTCCATCCAAATTGGGAGATCAAGGCGCAGGTCATGCAGACCGCTGAACTTTGTAAACAGATAAGGGGCGTCTATTGTAAATGAGACCCCCGCACTGCGATAGAATTTATTTAACTTTGGCGTGTCATCATTCCAAACGGCGCCGATATCGGCAAAGAAGCTGTTTTCCACACGATCCAGGACGGGTATGGAAAACATTTCAAACACAGCAGGTATATGCAGGTCCAGGCTTAATGCCGTAATATTTTTTGCGCTTAGATATGGTGCTCCCGCTATGAGTCCGGTCCCACGGACGCGCGCCGTTTCATCATCAATAATATGTCCATCGCGTTGCAGGCTTACCGGCAGCGCCCCTTTTGAGCGATAGTAGGGGTTTTCATATTGACGGATGCCATTGGCGCCCGATAGGGCGTACATCTCCTGAAGCGGTAAACTGCCCAGACCTAAGCCGGCACGCAGACCCACATCTAGAGCAAAGTCACTTTCTTCCCCACTAAAGTTTTTTGTCAGAGCGCCATCAAAACGGCTAAATGATGTTGCACTGCCCTGCAGGCTGCTACGCCCGTGCAAACGCAACAAGGCGCCAAATAACGGTCGTGTGTAAGCCGCATCAAGCAAGGCATAGCGTCCGTTTTGCCAGGCGGATGCCAGGCCGGTTATATCATAAGCGTCATACAGGGTTAATCCGGCCTGGATGACCGGGCCTTTTTTGGTGGGGATGTTCCATCTGAGCTTTGCCCCCCTTACCCCGGATTCGCTATACAGTTTTATTTCCTGCCACAAACGCGGAGAGATAAATCTCAACGGCGTTCGATATTGCAGCGATAGATTGACACGCCCGTTGCGGGCGCCATAATAGATATGACCCTTAAAAAAATCACTACTGTTAAGATAACTGCCATCGAAGATCACTCCCGGCATAATGCCTTCGTTATCATTGTACAAAAACGACGGCCACAGTTCGGCGGTGTACCGGTCAAGCGCCGGCATGCGCAATTGTGGTTTCATAAAAACAACCTTTAGACCGGAAAACACGCTGCTGCTGTTATTGCGCCGGTCCACATCCGCAAGCAGGCCAAGCGGATCGATAACTACTTTTTTTACAGGCGCTGGCGCTACAAAACGGGCGATATACTCCTTTAAACTAAAATGCCAGTAGGGCAGATAATTTTTTTCCGTAACGTGCATACCGTATGGTTGTACCGGCACCCGAAAACGGAGTGAGTCCCCATTGTCCAAAACCGCCAGCAAATCGAAGGGCATCGGGATATCACCTAAATTTTTCAAATACACTTTTGCATAATAGCCGCCCGCCGCCCTGCTTTGTGTTAGCTTTTCCACAGCCAAATCCAGCGTGCGTACCTGATAAACCCATGCATCAAAAAACCATTTCAACGGTCTTTGGGCAGTTTTCTCCATCACACGGATAAAATCTTCGGGTTGCGGATGTTTATGGTTCCAGCTCCTGTAATAATTTTGCATGCCTTGCCAAAAATATTTACTGCCCATTACATCTTCCAACATCCCCAATACGATGGCCATCTTATCATAGGATGCGATATTTATTCCGCTACGAAACCAATCCGGCATGGTGTTGATCGGGTCAATTTCCCGTCCGGAGCGCGCAAATCGTAAATAATGATACATGCTCATATCCCTGTCATTGCGCTCCACGCTGTTGAAGAGACCAAACCAACCATGCTGCCGACGCCCCATGTTGGCACGGCGCCCATACAATTTTTCCATACAAACGATTTCGGCGAACTGGGTAAAGCCTTCGTCCTGCCATTCGAATTCGGTTTGATTTGATCCAAGCAAACCAAAAAACCAATTATGGGCAATTTCATGGATCACCACTGCCCGGAAATAAGCCGGATCACGATGGGGCGTGTCCCAGGTGTTTATAAAAACAATGTTTGGATATTCCATGCCCCCGGCCTGGATATAGGTATCCGCCACGGTTATTTGCTTGTAAGGATAGGGGCCGATCAGGCTTGAAAGCAAGCGAACTACGCCCAGCCCTGCCCCAATTTCCTTTTTCCAGGCATTGTAATTGGCGCGCATTACCAAATAATTTACGGCGATGCCCTGCCAGTATTCTGTATAGTATCGGTAATCCGGATCAGCGGTCCAGGCAAAGTCTGTTACATTGCGGGCAATATAATGCCACTGGGTCGTTTGTGTGGTGTCATGAAGATTATCCATGCGACATTGATATACAGCAGCGCTGGTATCCTGCAGGGCGCTATCCGCATTTTGCAGATCGCCGCTTGCCCCAACAATAAAACCCCGGGGCACGGTAAGGCGCACATCAAAATCGCCCCATTCCTGGTAAAACTCGCTGTCGAGATGTTGGTGCAGGTGCCAGCCACGCGGATCATAAACAACCGGAACAACCAACCAATTACCCACATCGTTATGATCGCCCATAAAGCCGTAACGACCCTCAGAATGAGGCAGTTGGGAAAGATACTTAAAATCCAAAATGATCGAATCCTCCGGGGCAAGCGCGTTGGAAAGCGGCAATGTCATCAGGGTATGATCGATGCTGTATCCGCCGGATAAATACCCGTTTACCCACAGGGAATCGATTTGGATAAAACCATCATCGTTATTTCGGGCAACGCCTTCATCGGTATAAGCGCCGGTGCGGAATTTATTAAAATAAAGATGAAAGTAGAGCGTGGTCAACGTGTCCGGGGAATGGTTGGTATAAACCAGCTTTTCCTTTACGGAAAGCCGATGTTGGAGATGGTGCAACTTCGCCTGAACCGTATAATTTACATGTTGTTGAAAGTATGGGGTTTCCGTCGAAAAAGCGCTGAGTACTGCTGTCAGAATTAATAAGAGTATCCACCTGAACATAAAACTCTTTCCTTTTTTCCATGATATGTGCCGTCTGTTGTTTCTATACTTTTCGCTGACGTATCTTTTGATTTATTAACATGCATCCAAACAATGACCGGTTAAAATATTATCATCAGGTCTTACAATGTATCGGCCCTTTTTATCGCTCCTGTACCGAATTTTTCCCTTACTTTATCTTCCAACTCATCGATCACACGTACCTTTTCAATATCCCTGTCAAACAAGGAAAGCTGTTGGCCGCGATTGTCCCGGAATCCGCTTACCCCAACGCCTATTAAACGCACCGCGCGGCCCGGTATATAATTTTTCTCAAACAACATAAATATAACATTCAGGATTTGAGCGGTATCCGCTGTGGGAGCAGCGAGGGAGTGGTTACGGGTAATGGTGCTAAAATCCGAGTAACGTAATTTTAGGTGAATGGTCTTCCCCGCCAAATGCCCTTTTCGAAGACGGTATCCAACCTTGTCACACAGCCTGCTCAGTTGTCTGCGCAGTTTTGGGCCATCGGGAATATCCGTTCCGAAGGTATGTTCGTTACTAACCGATTTTGCTCCTGCTTGTGCATGCACTTCACGGTTATCGATACCATGGGCAAGATTATAGAAATGCCGCCCCGCCTTACCAAATTTTTGTTCGAGTAAGCGTGGCGGGAAAACAGCCAGCTCACCGATGGTTCTGATGCCCAGGGCGGTCAAGCGTTTTTGCGTTTCTTTTCCGGCCCCCCACAAACGGGCAATGGGCAGAGGCGTTAAAAAATCAATGATCTTATCTTTTCCCACGACGACAAGACCATCGGGTTTTTCCAGGTCGGAAGCGATTTTGGCAAGATATTTATTGGGCGCCACGCCCACCGAAGCCACCAGCCCGCATTGCTCGCGGATACTCGCTTTTATCTGTTTGGCAATGGCAAGACCACTGCCAAACAATCGTTCGCTTCCGGTAACATCCAAAAATGCCTCATCGATGGAAAGCGGCTCGACCATATCTGTATATTGATGGAAGACGGCAAATATTTCTTTACTGACCCGGCCATAAAGTTTACCGTTTGGCGGCACATAAATACCATGTGGGCAGAGTTTGTATGCCCTGCCAATGGGCATTGCGGAATGGACACCAAAAACACGAGCTTCATAACTACAGGTTGAAACTACTCCCCGTCCACCACCACCCTGCGGATCGGCGCCCACAATAAGTGGTTTTCCCCTGTATTCAGGATGGTCGCGCTGTTCGACTGCGGCAAAAAAAGCATCCATGTCCACATGAAGGATTGTCCGGTCATTCATTCGTTTATCGGCCCATCCGATGGTTTATATTGTGTTTAAATTTGCAGAATCATAAATTAAGGATCCTATCGACTACGGTATCATCAATATAATGGAAACCATGGCACGGATAAACATCAGTACCCCGATTTTTTTTAAATGCAAGGCGGACTGTTCCCAGTGCTGCGAGGTCAGCGATGGGGCCGTTTTTATCGATGAAGATAATATTAAGCAAATCTCAAAATTCCTGAAAATATCCAGGGACGAATTCCTGCACCGCTTTACGAAAAAGATACATGGTCGCCTGGTGCTTGCCGATTATGGCGGTAAGGATTGTATCTTTTTGGATGAGCATAAATGCCTCATCTATCCGGTGCGACCAATTCAATGCGCTACTTTTCCTTTTTGGCCACAAAACATGAAATCTCAACGACGTTGGAACCAAACCATGGACGAATGCCCGGGTATTGGCGAAGGCGAACCGTATGACCGGGAAGATATCGAGAAAATTTTTGAAGGCGCTGCGGTTGATTCGGTGAAATAATGGTTGTAGCGCTTATTCAATATGAGAAAAACGAGCAGTGAGTGATCAATAACTTTTATAAAAGAAAGATGGCCCGGCATTCAAATATGATAATTTTTAAACCAAACGTTGTTTTTCTTTGTATTGCCTTATCGTTCGTGCCTGCCTATCCCCAAACACTCAGCGGAAAGGTGTTTGATGCAGATAATGGCAATGCTTTGTCTAATTGCAATATCTCGGTTTTAGGAACGAATCATGGTGCGATTACTAATGAGAATGGCTATTATTTTTTGGCGCTCGCCCAGGGAACTTATACTATTTTATTTCAATACATCGGATATAAATCGGATACAATACGAATTGATATTAGCGATAAACCAATTGTTAAAAGAAATATCGCTTTAAAAAGGCAAATTCTTTCATCTGAAGATATTGTTGTATTCTCCAGCATCTATTCAGAAGCCGAACAACTTATCTTGAGAGCGTCGGAAGAGAAAAAAAAGTACCTTGCAGAATTAAGAAACTATTCCTGCCGGTCATATACAAAAACAACCCTATATCGTAAGATAAAACCAAATCATATTAGATATGCTTTATTGCTGGAATTCTATTCCAGGCTTTTCTGGAATGCGCCCGATAACTATTATGAAATAATAGAAAGTCAAAAACAAAGCGCTAACCTTCCCCAGTCAACCAATATTTTTTCCGGGAATTCTTTTCTAAATATCAATTCGGATCGTATTTTCATGGGACAAAAAACAATCATTGGCCCGACCGCTTCCGATGCAATTAAAAACTATCATTATGAAATTATTGACACTCTTTACCAGGATAAAGAACGAATCTTTAAAATACGCATTACCGCTAAAGATAATACTATTCCACTGATGAACGGTTTTATATTTTTAGTAGATAAAAAATTCGTGCTTCAGAAAATTGACGTCAAATTAAACAAACAGTGCAACTATGGTTTTTATCAAAATATGCATATTGTCCAGCAGTACGTAATGAATAATGCTAAACTGTATGTGCCATATTTCAGCTTAAACGAAGGTGATTGGATAATCAATATCCCCAAATATCCTAAATTAAAATATAGAAAAGAAAATTTTCGTGAAAATTATATTGTTAATAATCCGGCCAATAAGAAATATGACGGACAAACTAAGATAGTTTATGAAAATAAAATTCCATTTACTGCAATTCCCATGAATATTCCGCCATTAACCGCATCCGAGAAAAAGGGATATGTGCAAATTGACAGCATAGTAACACATTTCCCCATTGCAAAATTTATTACGAATACATTTAAGTTAATAGATATTTTTTCTTATCTTGATAAACAGCCAATCGGTAAATTCTCCGACTTTTATCGATTTAACAAAGTGGAAGGAAGTTTTTTAGGCTTTGCAGTTAATACGAAAAATTTAATCAAACCGTTTAATTTATATGGCGGTTTTGGGCGCGGGTTTGGTGATCAAAAGAATAAATATTTTTTACAACTCGGATACAAATATACTCTATCAAAATTTAATTTTGATGTAACTTTTAATACGTTTGATGGTATTTTTAGTAGAGAAGAAAAATCAGAACTGCCCGTTTGGTTTAATACTTTTAGCAGCATGCTTAGTGGTTTTGATTATTTCGATTATTATTATTCCAAAGGACATTCGGTATCACTGGGAATTAATCACTTCCAGTTCAGTTTTACTTCCACACTATTTTCAGAACATCAGACCCGTACCTATAATCATTATTCAACAGGCTTATGGAGCAAAAATCATTTTGCCCCGTCTTTTTCTATAAAAGAAGGGCAATTTACCGGTATGCGTTTTTTTCTGAATTACACCACCGCCGGGTATCGTCAAACAGCATTGTCGAAGGAACTGATCCAAAACCAACGTTATACGGAAATTTACTATGGATATGAGACTGCTTTTAAAGGTTGGGGCAGTATTTCCAGCTATTACAAACAACAGCTTCTGCTATATCTTAGCCAAAATACATTTTATAACGGATTTTTAGATTTAACATTTTATCTTGCCGATGGTTCTCCGACATTGCCTGTGCAAAAATATTTTGAACTTGAAAGTGGTTTTTCAGGGTACGATCGTTTTAAAACATTTCGTACATTAGATTTAAATGCTTATGTAGGTAATAAAAAGGTTGCCATGTATTTTGAGCATAATTTTCATAATACAATTTTTCAATGGAGCCATTTGCCGTATATTCAAACAGCTCCGTTGGATTTGATTTTAATTTATAATTTAGGATGGGCTGGGAACAGAGCATGGCAGAATGTGAAGTTAAAAGATTTTTATTCTGAAATGGGTTTTGGAATCGGGCGTTTGTTCTCAATATTAAAGGTTGAATTTCTTTGGCGTCATAAAAAATATCCCTTAAGTAATGATTTTGCATTTTCCGTTAAAATGAGTGAAATTGAATTGTAATTTACTGTTGGGTGGGCTAACATAATAAAGTATTGAACCGTTGCGCTCTTGCGATGATCAGGGGTCTGGTAATGAAACGAAGGCAACGTTTCCCCCGGCATCGGGATTTCCACTTCGCTCCAACATACCGGTGTTATGTACCTCGCGGACAACCACAAATATAAAGGGCCATTATTTTCCCACCTTCAAAGTGAATACTTTCCCCCTCTCGCTAATAATCATTTTTTTAAGGAGTGCTAAGCGGCTTTCATTCGTGAGGTTCTGAAATAAAATCCATAAAATTATCGCGGTTAATATATTCAACCCCGGCATTTGGATAGGCGTTTATCCATGCTGCCGGTATTTTTTTGCGTCGTTTGCCCCACTTGATTTCATATCCACAAAGCTTGTCGCCCTCTTCCTCCACAAAATCCAATTCCGCGCCGGTATAAGTCCGCCAAAAATAGGTCCGCTTGGGGGTAAGGTGATTGGACAGAAATTTCAGCCGTTCGCTTATTATAAAATTCTCCCACATCGCCCCCACGTCCGTACGTAATTCCAGCTCATTAAAATTGTTCAGGATCGCGTTTCGCACACCCAAATCCCAAAAAAATATTTTATCCATTTTGGCCACTTCCTTGCGCAGGTTCCGGCTAAACCCGCTCAACCGAAAAAGGATAAATGCCTTTTCCATAAGATCAATATAAGCGGCCACGGTTTCCTTACTCATTTGTAGTTGCCTTGCCAGTTCGCTCATGGAAACCTGTGAGCCAGTCTGCAGCGCCAACAGGCGCAAGAGACTGTCCAGACGGTGCGCATGTTTTATCGAGGCGATCGCAAGCACGTCTTTGTAAAGATAATCCGTGCTGAGTTCCCTCAGGTAAGCCTTTTTTTCCTTGCGATTTTTTAGAGTAAATATTTCCGGGTACATCCCAAACAATAACAACTCTTCCACACGTTCCGCGAGCTCAAACGGGTTGTTGTCACGCCGTAACTCATTTACGCTTATCGGATACAATTGATAGGTTTTTGTGCGGCCGGTAAGCGGTTCCCGTACCCGGTTGGCCAATTCAAACGAAGACGACCCGCTCGTAATGATTTTCAAATCCGGGAAGTGGTCATACATCAGTTTCAAATTGATTCCAATATCCGGCACCCGTTGGGCTTCATCAATAAAAAGCAAATCATAGCCTTCCAACAACAGGCGCAGCTTATTTAAATCCCGGGCGGACAAAATATCCACATATTTTTTTTCATCGGCATTGATAAAGATTTTTTTTTCCGGTAGGTGACCGATAATTTCTTTCAGCAAGGTCGTTTTACCCGTTCTTCTGGCGCCATACACTATAATAATTTTTTTTCCCGTTGTTATGGCAGCGGCTATTTCGGCGCCAAGGGTGCGTGGGATAAACATGTCGTTTCCTTTATTTAAGCGTCTTTATTCCGGGAACATTCGGGATCAATTTACAAAATATAAACGACAAAACAACCTAATTAACGCTAATTCGGAGATCGTACTCGCGGTATTAATGCTAATTAGGAGAACGGATACGCGTAATTCGCGCGAATTACGCGTATGGTTGAACCAGTTTACAACAAAACAGCGTGCATCACAAAGCCGGTTACTTCTTGGAATAACGTCCAAGTCTGGCGCCAACTCTGGTAAAACGATAGGTACGTTCGAAAAAGGCCAAACGTCCCAAAGCATCGTTCGGTGGAAGATGATCCGTAAATTCCTGCAGTAGGCTTTGGGCAACACGCCGGAATAAAGGTAAATGCAATAGTCGTTCACCACTCAAGTTGTCCTCTGGCCAATTAGAAAATTGCCGCAATAGTCTTGGTATTCTTTCCATCCAGTCACCAGCGCCCAGCAACATATCTCTCCTAGCCTGGACAAAGCTCTGCCATGATTGGTCAAAATTCATTGTGCCACCTGCCGTCGAACCGACTTAATTCCGTGCAATAATCATCTAATAAAACCTGGCGTTCGGGAATGCTCAAATTTTTATCCAACAATTTAAATAGGAATCCTTTTTCCCGGGCGTCATGATGGTCAAGCAAATCCTTGAGGTACATATATTCATCAAACAACCGAACCAGATCGATCGTTTCTATCTTCCCTGCCAGGAATAGCCGACCAAACAGATGCACATAACCGCCCATTGTTTTGAGTATCTGTTTTTTTTCGCGCAGAAAATAGAGGGGTCTGGCCCCTTCCGGCGGTTTTGGGTAATACAGCCGGAAAAGTGGCAAAAGCCGCGATTCCATAAATTCTAAATGATGGCGGCGTAATTCATAGACCTGTTCAAAACGCTCGATTCCTTTTTCCCAGTCTTTATCCATAAAGGCCAACTGATGTTTAACCAAAAGCTCATCCAAACGCTGCAGTTGCTTGGCTAAGCCCGTTTGCAGCGAATCTGCCTGAGGTGAAAAGAAAGTGAGATTCATGAAATTTCAGGATGAAAATAATCATAAACATTTTGCGCAATTGTTTTGGGCAACTCCCCAAGCTCCTTTAGTTGATTTATGTCTGCCACGCGAATTTGTTTAACCGAACCAAATTTTTTTAACAAGCGTTTGTGCCGCTCCGGACCAATGCCATTTATTTGAACCAATTCTGAAGTAAGCGTGCGTTTTCTGCGTCGGCTGCGATGGAAGGTAATGGCAAATCGATGGGCCTCGTCACGCAACTGTTGGATCAGTTTTAAACTCGCCGAGGTATGTGGCAGCATCTGTGCGTCGCTAACCCCAGGGAAAAATACTTCTTCCAGTCGTTTGGCCAGACCTATAACCGGCTGATCTTTCAGACCGAGCTCCTGCAAAATACGCACCGCGCTCGAAAGCTGCCCTTTGCCGCCGTCCACGATTATCAGATCCGGAAAAG
>CAYWBI010000121.1:0-11360 GCA_964456445.1 uncultured Calditrichaceae bacterium | reverse complement strand
CTCTCCCGTGAAACCCCAGGGTAATTATTAATTCTTCATTATTAATTATTAATTATTCGGCGCCTTGGCGGTAAAACCTTTCCCCATGCCGGATTGCTGGATTCTTTTCTAATCTACAATCCCGTTTTATGGAAAAATGACAAGAGTGAACGATTTAAGTTCTAATCGAGCGTTAAATTTATTAAATTAAACCATTCATAAAATATTTCCGGAAAAGAAGGAGTATCAACCATGTTTAGAATTCATAATTTTAGCGCCGGGCCCGCCGCCCTGCCGTTGGAAGTTTTGGAAGAAGTTCAAAAAGACCTGATCAGCTATAAGGGCGAAGGCCTCTCGGTGATGGAGATGAGCCATCGTGGTAAAACCTTTGACGGTATTATCCATGACGCCGAGCGTCTGATGAAAGAAGTGATGGGCATCCCCGATGGCTATCAGGTGCTTTTTATGCAGGGCGGCGCCACGCTGCAATTTTCCGCTGTACCCCTAAACCTTCTTGGCCCCAATGATCATGCCGATTATATAAACACCGGCGTCTGGTCCACAAAAGCCATCGCTGAAATAAAAAAAATCGGTAAAAAACACGCGGTCATCGCCTCATCGGAAGATGATCATTTTTCCTACATTCCGCAAGATTTTAAAATAACCCCGGGCGCGGCGTACCTGCATATTACATCCAACAATACCATTTACGGATCGGAATGGCAAAGCTACCCGGATACGGGTGATGTACAATTGGTTTGTGATATGTCATCGGACATCAACAGCCGCAAGGTGGACGTAAGTAAATTTAGTTTGATATATGCCGGCGCCCAAAAGAACATGGGGCCGTCGGGCGTTACCATAGTAATTGTCAAGGACGAAATTTTGGCCAAAAGTCCTGCCGATCTCCCCACGATGGAAAACTATAACATCATTGCCGGCAAAGGCTCCATGTACAACACGCCGCCCACCTTTGGCATTTATATCATCAAGCTGGTTTTGGAATGGATGCAGAAAAAAGGCGGCATCGAGGCCATCGAAAAAATGAACAGGAAAAAAGCCGATCTGCTTTACGGCGCCATCGACGCCAGTGATTTTTACCGGGGTACCGTCCGCCCGGATAGCCGTTCCAGGATGAATGTTCCATTTCGCCTGCCCTCGGAAGATTTGGAAAAACTTTTTATTGCCGAGGCATTAAAAAATAATATCATCGGTGTAAAAGGCCACCGTTCGGTTGGCGGTATCCGCGCCTCCATCTATAATGCCGTATCACCGGAGTCGGTACAGTTTTTAGTGGACTTTATGAAAGAGTTTGAGCGCAGCAAGGGCTAAACCGTCCGTATCTGTTTTTGGGCTGATAGAACAGGGTATGATGAATGAATCATGGATATTCCTTTCAAATAAGTTGAAATATATATAAAGCAGCGCGGATGAAATCCAAAAAAGAAAAACTCTTTCTGTTCCTGGCGACATTTTTTGTGGCCAATGCCATTATCGCCGAAATTATTGGCGGAAAACTTGTTGTGCTGGGTGATCCATCCTTTAATTTTTTGCTGCATTTTGGCTTTTTTAAAACCCAGGTTGGCCCGTTTATTCTCAGCGTAGGCGTTATTCCCTGGCCGATAGTTTTTCTTTCAACCGATTTGATAAACGAATATTTTGGCAAACGCGGGGTGCGGCAAATAACCAACATTGCCGTAATCATGATCCTTTATATTTTTATGATCATCTTCCTGACCATGTTGCCCGATGCCGCGGAAGGCATTTCTCCCGTGAGTGATGAAGCATACCACATGGTGCTCAGTCAATCCATGTGGATCATTGTCGGCAGCATTGTGGCCTTTATCGTCAGTCAGATGGTGGATGTATTGGTATTCCATATGTTCCGTAGCCGAACGGGCGGACGGATGTTATGGCTGAGGGCAACCGGCTCAACAATTGTTTCTCAATTTGTGGACAGTTTTGTCATTCTTGCGATCGCTTTTTATCTGCCGGGTAAGATAAACCTTTCGCAGTTTCTCGGCTTTGCCATCACCAACTATAGCTATAAACTGGTTATCGCCATTCTGGTAACGCCCCTTATTTATCTCGGCCATGGGCTAATCGATCGCTATCTCGGCAAGGAGACGGCGCATAAGCTTATAGAAGAATCCGCCAGGACATCTCAATTGGGACGCTGAATGGCGATACTTTTTAATTTGTTTTTGAGTTCCCAGGCGGGGAAAAAAGCGCCGTCGATCCCCAGCGCCATATTTGCGGCGTCTTTTGCTTTTACCGTTTTTCCCTGACGCGCATATCCGATACCTAATAAATAATATAAAACCTTCATATCGGAATCCTTTATGGATTTATGTTTTTTCTCTAAACGGATAACCCTTTCCAGTGCAAGAAGCGCTTTTCCGGTTTTCCCGGCGGTCATCTCGGTCTTGCCAAGTTTGGCGAAAAGATAAGCCTGATCCGGAGTGGCCTCCAATGCACGGTTATAAAACCCGACGGCCATGGCGTATTTTTGCATGGAGCTATAAATATCACCGATTTTATACAAAGCCGACGGATTGTCCGGATCGTTTACAAACACGGCCCGGTATTCACGGAGCGCCAGGCTATCCTTGTTTTGCCTGGTATATAATGCGCCAAGTTTAAAATGAGCGGCGTCCCAAAACAGCTCACGGTGGATATGTGCATTGGCGATAGCGCTTACCTCGGCAGGGCAGGGCAGGGTGTCATGCAGCGCCGAACGTCCGTTAAAAGGGAAGCCGGGGAAAAGGGATTTGGCTTTAAGTTCGCCAATCCGCCGGTCCAGAGCGGTAAAAGAAAGACCGGAGATGCTTGCCCGGACGCCGTGCCGAAAAACAACTTTTATGGGCAGTCCCGATTGGGGCAGCATGGCCTCAAATCCCGAAGCAAGCAAGGCATAACCCTTTTGGTTGGGGTGCAGGTGTTCAAGAAAAAGATCCGTACCCGGGACGCCGTTTTGTGCATACTGTTCAAAGAGCGCATCGGCCCGAAGCAGTGGGATTTGATATTTTTGAGCCGTTTCATGGATGATGGTGTTGATACCGGAAGGCGCCCGGAAGGGAATCAGGTCATAGTCCCGCGCCGCCTGATAAAAAGCCCGGGCCTTTTCCACATTGTTCAGGCCAAGATAGCAATTTCCCAGATGATAAAATGCTTCGGCAATCAGGGAATCCTGCCCCAAAATTTTTTGATAGGCCGAAATTGCCCCCTGCCATTGCGCGTCTTTTTCCAACGCTCTCCCCTGCCGATATAAATCTTTAAGCCGGGCGTTCGTCTCTAATTCCGGAGATTGACCAAACGGATATTGATCGCGCAGGTTACTGGCTACCCGGCTCAGGACCAGCGGGATATGATGTTGTTTTATTTCGGTAATGATATCCTCTAAGTTTGCACGAAAGTTGTTGAGTGTTATTCGGTAATCCGGGTTGTTATGTTTTATCTGAGCCTTACCGATCATACGGGTCATCAATGATTCCATCCGTTTTTTGTCCGGTTGGGCAGGGCGCAGGGCGTTTATGCCATTTTGCAGCAACTGATAAAATCGTAACCCACGCAGCCAAAGCGTAAAACGGATCAGGGCACGATTCCCGCCGATCGATTGACTGGATGCAAGTCCCAATGCGCCGTAAAATTCATTGTGCCCCATATAAATTATAAATAAATCCGGTTGGATTTTCCAAACCTGATCCAACATATCCAAAACCGTATGGGAGTTTACGGCCGATATACCCAGGTTGATGACTTCGATGTTTTTGTCCGGGTTGTCTGTTTGCAGATGCTCGCGCAACATCGCGGCAAAGCCTATATTGACGTCATAGGGGAATCCGGCCGTGGTTGAACCCCCCAATGCCACGATGCGCAGCGTATTGTCCGGTTTTTTTATTGGGAATTGTTGGGCGATCAGTTGCGGAACCGTGATGTCCCTTGATGAAAAATATTTACGGGCAAAGTTCTGGTTGGTATGATAGAAACCGGCTTTTTGCGTAAAGAGGGAATAGCCATCCCCATAGCCGCTCAGGCGTAACAAGCCTTCCAGCAGAGCCAGGAATAGGATTGGAAGAACGATAAGACTGCCGGTAAAGAGAATTTTTTTCATTTTTGAAACCCGGATAAGTTGAAATCGATAAATATAAAAATTATGCACGTGATGGAAAATAAAGTTATTTTACCTTTACTGACAAATATTAGTTTATAAATCTTTTCCGAAACCCGATATATATCTATGAAAATACTTGGTATTTCTGCTTACTACCACGATTCTGCCGCCGCGCTGATTGACGACGGCGTTGTGATTGCCGCTGCCCAGGAAGAACGTTTTTCCCGTAAGAAACATGATTATAACTTCCCAACGGATGCGGCCCGGTTTTGTCTAGACTTTGCGGGGATAAATATCGACGCAATCGACCATGTGGCTTTTTATGACAAACCATTTATAAAATTCAACCGCCTGCTGGAAAGCTATCTGCAATATGCCCCCAAGGGTTTACCCTCTTTTATCAAGGCCATGCCCTTATGGCTAAAACAAAAATTATGGATCCCCGATCTGATCAAAAAAGAACTGGGTTATACGGGGGAGGTTCTTTTCCCGGAACATCATGAATCCCATGCGGCATCTGCATTTTATCCATCGCCCTTTGAACGCGCTGCTTTTTTAACCGTGGATGGTGTGGGGGAATGGGCCACCGCCTCGTATGGGGTTGGCAATGATAATGAGTTGAATATCTTGGCTGAAATGAATTTTCCACATTCCCTTGGATTGCTCTATTCGGCTTTCACTTATTTTACCGGTTTTAAGGTAAATTCCGGTGAGTATAAAGTGATGGGTCTGGCGCCTTATGGCCGTCCGCTTTATGTCCAGGCCATCCTGGATAATCTTGTGGATCTGAAGGACGACGGGTCTTTTTCCTTAAACATGGCTTATTTTGATTTTGTGGCCGGGCTGCGCATGACCAACAAACGCATGGAAAAACTATTCGACGGTCCCGCGCGCAAAGCGGAGTCCGAACTGACACAACGTGAAATGGATCTGGCCCGATCCGTTCAGGATATAACCGAAATGGTTATCCTGCGCATGGCGCGTCATCTGAAAAAAGAAACCGCTGAAAAATTTTTATGTCTTGCGGGGGGCGTGGCGCTAAATTGCGTGGCCAACGGTAAACTGCTCCGGGCAGGAATTTTTGATGATATCTGGATACAGCCCGCGGCGGGTGACGCCGGGGGAGCGGTTGGCGCCGCGCTGTGCATCGCGCACCAACATTTAAAAAGACCGCGTCAACCCCAGGGAAAAACAGCGCCCGATGCGCCCTATCTGGGGCCGGCGTACGGGCAAAAGGAAATCCGGGCCTTTTTCGATAAAAAAGCCTGCCCCTATCATGAACTGAACGATGATGATTTGTTCGCCACAGTTAGTACCCTTATAAGTGAAGGAAGGGTGATTGGCTGGTTTCAGGGGCGCATGGAGTTTGGCCCGCGGGCCCTGGGCAACCGTTCCATCATCGGTGACGCCCGCTCGCCGGAAATGCAGAAAAAGATGAACCTGAAAATAAAATACCGTGAAAGCTTCCGTCCTTTTGCGCCATCGGTTTTGGAAGAATATGCTTCCGAATGGTTTGACCTGGACCGCCCCAGTCCCTATATGCTGTTGGTGGCGGATGTGCACAAATCCAGGCAAAAAGAAATTCCGGCCGAAGTAAATGAATTGTTCGGGATTGAAAAACTGAACCATGTGCGCTCGGAAATCCCGGCGGTGACCCACGTGGATTTTTCTGCGCGTATCCAGACCGTAAGCAAACAGGACAATCCTCGTTACCACGCCCTGATCAACGCTTTTTATAATAAAACCGGTTGTCCTGTTATCGTAAACACCTCCTTTAATGTGCGCGGTGAACCCATCGTGGAATCACCGGTCCAGGCATATACCTGTTTTATGCGTACCGAGATGGATGTACTGGTTTTGGGGAATTTTTTAGTGTTTAAGCATGAGCAGCCCGTTTTCAACGAAGAAGGAAACTGGAGAAAAGAATTTGAGCTTGATTAAAGATGTAAGTGATGAACTGGCCGCTCTCGATCAGTCCACAAAACAGGTGCGGCGTTTTAGCGTGCTGATGCTTGTTGTTTTTGGCGCCCTGGGGTATTACAGCTATATTCATCGTATGGATGCGGCCACAAGTATTAACGCGCTGCTGTTTCTGTTTTTTTTAAGCGGGCTTCGCTGTTCCGGTCCGGTACGCCGTGTTCATAAATATTGGATGGGGCTGGCTTTTGGGATCGGTTGGTTTGTATCGCGTATATTACTTGCATGCATCTATTTTTTGATAGTTACCCCGATAGGGCTCATCAGCCGGATGTTGGGCAAAAGTTTTCTAAATATGGACTTTAGACAACGGGTTACAAGTTACTGGATTGTACGTGATGAGCAAAAACATGATTATGGCAAGATGTCCTGAAAACAAGGATTAAGGTAAAAGGAAGTAGGAAGTGAGAGGCAAGAAGAGGAAATAATGAAAAATGAAAAATGAAAAAAGAAAAAGGCGTCATTTCGAACCCCCTTGGATGAAACCATCCTTAGCCCGGCCCCGGTGTGAGAAACCTTTTCGGACGGTAGAAAAATCCCTCCGTTTTTCTTAGCTGACTTGCGACTTTGCGGTTATTTTTTTTTGAAATAAGAGGCGGAAATAATGAAAAAAGAAAAAGGAAAAAAAGGCGTCATTCCGAGCGGCGATGAATGATCGTACTTGATGGAGACTGCGCGAGGAATCTTTCCCTGTTGTACCCGGATCTATCATCGAAAGGTCTTTCGGCTCCACTGCGTTCCGCTCAAGATGACAGAACGTTTGTGCGTTGGCCCGGGAAGCGGGGAAATAAAGAAAAATGAAAAAAGAAAAAGACGTCATTCCGAGCGGCGATGAATGATCGTACTTGATGGATACCGCGCGAGGAATCTTTCCCGATGTTGACAAAAATCTTGTTCTTTCATCCACAGATAAGCGCAGATGTTTTTTACAACAATACCCCAATTTTGTCGTTTCGAACCCCCTTAGCAGAAAGCAACCTTAGCCATGCCCCGGGGTGAGAAACCTTTCCCGTCTTTAACACCAAACCAAAAAGCCCCGTCCATTGAACGGGGCTTGCGGTACCATTTCTTTCAAATGGCTTGGTTACTTGACCAGCAGGAGTTTTTTGGTTTCGACAAAATTCCTACCGGCTTCCAATCTATAGATATATTCTCCACTCGCTAACCCCGAGCCGTCAAAGGTCACGTCGTAACACCCGGCGGACTTGTAACCGCTTACCAATGTGGACACCGTCCGTCCGGTCATGTCATACACCGTCAAAGTGACCTCGCCCGATTCCGGCAGGGCAAAACGGATGTGGGTAACCGGGTTAAAGGGGTTGGGATAATTCTGCCCCAAACTGTAACTTTGCGGCAGGGACAGTTCGCTGTTAACGGCTTCTGTGGCCTTGGCCATTGGCTGAATATCCGTTGCTGCATGAAGCACCGTAAACTGTTCCGGGCTGTTCCCGCCAAAACCGATACGGAAATAGCCGTCGCGGCTGCGCTTGGATGCCAACAACAGGTGGCGCGTTCCGCCCTCGCGTTGACCCGTTGCCGACGGTTTCAGGTCGGACAAGCGGAAGGAACGCAGCAAGGTTTCTTCGCTGCCCGAAACAAAGTATATATTGAACAAGGTTTCGTTGGGCGTGTCCGCGGCAAAAGCCTTTTTTTGCAGAGCGGAAACATCGATGGTCAGTTCGCCGGAAGAGACCGCCTGCAAGGTATCGCTGTGGTTATCGGCGCGCCAGCTTAGGTCTTGGCCGGAAAAATGCATGTTCGATAAATCCACGCTCAATGCGGCGTCGCCAAAGCGGTACACCAGACGGCGGGAGGCAAGCAATGTGACCATGCTGTCCGTTGCAGCGGCTGACTGACTGATTTTAGCGCCCGGCGGTGGGGTGCCGCCGCCCGTGGATACTTCGTAATGGTGTTTGATCAGATAGGGTGCGCTGTTGTATTTGTTATAGACCAGCGTCTCGTTGTAATGCGGGGTTATGGAGGGGTAACGTCCCGCGCCGATGGTGGTGCGGCTCCAACTGCTGCCCGCTTTTTTTGCCTTATACACCGTGCCGCCGTTGCGGTAGGCCACGATCAAACTGCTGTTTTTACTGACCGATGGCTCAAAGCTGTCGTCCGGGTCTTCGATGACCGTGCTCTGGGAAGAGAATGCGTTTGGATACCAACTGCGTTCATAAATACTGTTGCTGCCGATTTCATCATTCAGCGCCCGCCAGGAAATATAAGCCTCACCATCCCAGTAGCTGACCGAGGCGTGTTGGTTGCCAAGACTGAACATGTTCTGTACGCTGACCTTTTTGGCCGACGACCAGCTTTCGTTTGAAGTGTTCCAGTTGCGCAGATAAATATCGTTGTTGTAGGTATAGACCAGGGCGATATCGCCAAAATAATGGGTGGCCGTGTCAAGATCGGGATAAACCTCGTCGGCGCAGATGGCCGGTTGCGAACCGCTCACATTGAGCCCGGCGTACTGCCAGGAACCATTTTTGCGCAGCCAGGTTTTGACATAACCGTTTATATTGGAGGCCACCATCACCCGCACGGGGTTTTCGGTCAAGGCGATCTGCGGCGTGGGTGTGGAGCTGGAGGTAAAGGATGCGATGGTTTGCGTGGGGCTCCAGTAATAGGAGTTATTATTATTATTTCGATACCGAAAACGAAGATACCAGGTGCTGCCGATCTTTTGCGCCCAGGTAAAATAGACGATATTACCGAGCGTGGCAACCGAAGGGTTATAGTTTCCGCCCTGACCGTCGCTGACCTTGGTTTCAGTCAGCCAGTCAAAATTACCGTTTGTGGTCTGGTCGTCGGTTTCGGCTTTACTGTACCAAATTTCGCCGCCATCGGCGTAGGCCATAAAATAGATATATTTTTTGCCGCTGCCATAAAGGTAACCGTCATATTTTATGCGCGAGCGCGCCACCACCCGGCTGCCGTTGGGGCCGGTGGCCGCGGAGGTATTGCTGGCAAGATGACCTTTATACCGCGCCTCGGCCACGGCATTGGGCGCTGTAAAATTTACAGCAGTTGTTGTTGCATCAGGACTCTTAATTTGAACATGCGTACCCCACCAATAATTAAATTTCCAGGTTACCTGTTCGCCATGTTCCGTGGTGTTGATGACATCATTAGCACTGTTTACTGTGTAAAAAGTTGCGCCAATATTATTATAGGATTCATCAAGAAAAAGGCCATCATACCAACTAAATGCTTCCGCACCGGGCGTAAATGGCGATGCATATGTTCTATAAACATTGTGTTGAATACCGTCGGTATCCACCAGCCAGGGGTCCTTGAATTGTATATCGACGGCTGTTGTAAAATTAATCGCCATTAGATTAGAGCGCACGGTAATGCTATTATTTAGTTGTTTAAAAATTGCTTTTCTTTCTGCCAAATCGGTATACTGTGCAAAAAGGTTATCAATCTTAAAATCTTGAGAATTTCCATTCCAATCATGGTGCTTAATAATTTCTCCGTTATAAGACGTTTTTTCCAATTCAGTGCGTGCGGTATGCTCAATCTCCTTAACCAGCCATGTTGAAGCGCCGGAATTTAAAAAATCACGTTCACCTTTTAAAGAAAGCCGGTTTCCTATATCCTGATTATCATACAAATTCGATAATTTAACGTGACCCATGCCAGGATAAACTGCGTTATATTTAACGCCGAAATTGTACAAGCCTGTTTTTTCGGTATTTGAGGCGTTTCCACGGATGAGCCCGGAATAACGTATGTTTCTGTTCAGGGTGGGCGTTTGTGCATTGCCATCATTCTCTTCATTTGTGAGCGAAAAATAGAAGTAACCTTTTGCACCATTATCAATAGCCGATTGCAGGCTGTTTTCCAGATACGCCGATTGGCGGTCATCTGAGAAATGCTTAACATCGACGTCAATACTGTAAGGGTCCGGTGATGTGGCCGTGGTTTTTCCGGGATAACCGGTTTCCGTAACCCATACGGGTTTATCGCTCATATTCAACCCTTTTAACATTCTGCGTACGGCCCATACATATTCACCGACGGCAAAATCAAAGACAGGATAGGCAAACAACTGGTTTGGATAAAAATTAACACCAATAATGTCACAATCCCCTCCCCAGCGTTTAACCCTGTCTTCAATGGAAAACATGTGAAAATCATGTATTATTTTTGACCGTGGGTCTTCTGTACGAACGGTGTTTACCAATATATTCCATACCTTATCCTGAAAACCACCTATCTGATCCTCACGCCATAAATTACCTTTTCGCCACCAATTAAAACTTTCGGCATAGCGGGCGGCATTCAGCTCA
This sequence comes from uncultured Calditrichaceae bacterium, assembly GCA_964456445.1. GTDB lineage: Bacteria > Calditrichota > Calditrichia > Calditrichales > J004 > CAYWBI01. The sequence goes on along the minus strand of CAYWBI010000121.1, from coordinate 995 downwards.
TTTTCAATTTGCCAAACCCCAATGCGATCAGCATATTTTCTCACTACAGCATGCGCATAAAGCTTAAGGTTATAAAGATAATCATCCGCCGTTACAGCTACATAATTTCCGTTTTCCGTATAAAAAGAACCGCTGTTGTCCGGCGCCATGTTTGCGTTTGGGGCCGAAGGGGTTCCTGGAGGACGTTCCTGGTGCCCCATACCTACAACCATAAATACAATGATCCCTTTTTCATCCGCTTTGTCAAGGATATAATCCAATACCTGCCATTCGGTTGCATTATTATTCATAAGGGAATGAATGTCATTTTCCGTTACCTGATCCGGTGTTTTCCCAAGTTTTACTTCTGCAGACCTTTGTATATTGTCCCATTTAGCTTCCACGCGACAACCTGTAATACCGTATAGTGCCATTTTATCAAAAGCCGCGTTTATTTTTTGATAGACGCCCCAATTGTTTTGCCATTGAAATCCATTTTGTAAATTATGGTATAGGAAAGAGAAACCGCCAATATCCAATTTGTTGTTATTTACATTATCCGGAAGGATACCGACATAACTATTATTTTCCCCCTGCAGAAAGTTAACCTCAATAACAAGACCGTTATTGAGGTCTGCCGTTAAGCTGCCATTTAGCGGGAAACTATTTTCCAGTGCTGTGATTTCTGATGGGGCAACTGTTTGTCCGTTTGTCAAATCCGCAAAATCGGTAAACGTTATAGCCGTATCTACAAGCGCCGTGGTAATTTTTCTTTCAATCCTATGTTCAATTTTTCCGAAATTATTAGCAAGCCAATTATAAACACCGCATTTAATCCATCCCCAGATATCATACCACTTTCTTTGTGACCCTTCAGAATAAAAATCTTCTACATGATTTGCTAAAGGCGCTAAATTAAGTTTAAGTTTTGCAGAATCCGTCAATAATTCAGTCGTATAATAAATATATAGATCAAACCGTGTATCAAATCTGCATTCTTGATAGTTAAAATTCAC
>CAYWBI010000120.1:0-11414 GCA_964456445.1 uncultured Calditrichaceae bacterium | reverse complement strand
AAAAAAGGTTATTGGAATGAACGGTAGAAAAAATTCGGGACTCATAATATTCTCCATTGTTTATTGGTTAAAAAGTAAGACAGGTGGAGTTTTAAATTGGTTTCAATTAATTTAACTGAAACCCTAATAAACTTTTCCCTGTCTTATATAATATGATTTATAATGAAGATGTGATAATTGACCGCCTTAAGCGGGGCGACACACAGGCCATGCGGCTTTTGATAAAAAAACATGGTGCCTATGTTTATACTCTGTCGCTGCGTATGCTCAAAAAAAAAGAACTGGCGGAAGAGGCGGCCCAGGATGTGTTTATAAAGGTTCATCACAATATCAATCAATTTGCCCGGCGCGCGCGGTTCAGTACCTGGATATATACCATCACGTATCGTACCTGTCTAAATTATCTCCAACGAAATGTGTATAAAACTGAAAATCCTGACCCGGAAGAACTGTTTAAAGCGGGCATGGATGATAGCACAGATGCGCTTCTACTCAACAATGAGCGAGGAAAAATTATTTGGGAGGCCCTGGATAAGATACCGGAAACCCAGGCGAGAACAATTACGCTGTATTATCTGCAGCAACTATCTGTAAACGAAGTTAGCGAAATTCTGGACATACCGCCCAATACGGTAAAAACATTGCTTTACAGGGGGAGGAAAGCAATGGCGGATCAGCTAAGCCGTCATTATAAAGGAGAAGAATGGGCATGAAAGAGCATCTGTCAATGGAAATACTTTTCGATGCCGCGCAAAATGGCGAAGGCTCCTTATCGCCCGAGGCACAAAAGCATTTGTCCGGTTGTGCTGCTTGCCGGCTGAAGCTTGACCGGCAACAGATAATGGATCTGGATTTGAGTGGTTTGGAACCACTCCCGGCGCCGCTGGATTTGGAAAAGAGGGTGATGGCACAACTAACCACAACCCCGGTTTCCAACCAATTTAAAATGGTCAAAAATCCATTGATCCCCTTATTTATCATCCTGAATGCAATTTTGGGCTATGTGTTTTATGCTTCGGGCTTCTGGCAGATATTGACCCGGCCCCCTCATTCTGGATTGCATATTCAGGGATATTTAAGAGAAATGGTCCTGTTACATATAAACGGAAATCTTCTTGTAGATTATATTGGATTGGGATTGCTTGTCCTTGCTTTTTATCTGTTATTGGATATTATTCTCCGTCGCCATTATCATACACGATTGTTATAAATTGTGGCTATCCAGCGCCGGTTCTTTGTTGGATTTGCTGAAAAACGCCCGCAGAGCTTCTACAATTATCCAGGCCATGATGACAATTATCAAGACATTAATCGCCTGCAATAAAAAGGATTTGGATGCAAAAAGAGCCTGGTTCAGAATACTTGCCCAAAAGGTCATCACGCTCATAAACAATGCAGGAATACCACCGGTAAGCCACATCCAGCCCCCTTTTCTTTTAAGATAAAGGGTTATGATAACCAAGGCCAGCGCGCCAAGCGTTTGATTCACTGCGCCGAACAACGGCCACAAGGCCAGCGCGCCTGCTCCATCTGCACCTGAAGCAAAAGCCAGCAAGGCTGCGCTTAACACAACAAACCCCGTGGCAATATAGCGGTTAGACAATTGAGGGATTTTAATATCCGTTCCCAGTTCGGCAACTACATATCTTTGAATACGGGTGGCGGTGTCCAGCGTGGTGCCGGCAAAAGAGGCCACAAACAAACCCATCAACACCACGGCAATTCCGCGAGGGATACCGGTCATGGCAATCATATTGGCGGATCCGTCAACAAAGGCGGCAATCTTGGACCCCAGACCCGCGGCGGCTGTCCAGGAAGAATAATGGCTGTTCCAGGCAGCAAAACCGTTTAACAAATGGCCATTTCCATCCATATAGCCCATACCTATGCCCGCCCCGACGGCAATGATCACGAGGGTAGCCAGCGCCCCCTCAACAAGCATGGAACCATAGCCAACAAAAAGTGCGTCGCTTTCCCGCCTTAGCTGTTTGGCCGTTGTCCCAGAGCAGACCAGGCAGTGAAAACCGGAAATGGCCCCGCAGGCAATGGTGATAAATAAAAACGGCCACATGGGCGGGGCATCTGTCGGGTTTAGCTGAACGGCTGGCGCCACAATATGCAAATTGCCCCAGATGACGGAAGCGATAACTCCGGCCACCAGTAAAAACATGGCCGTTATAAGCTGGTAGGCATTTATAAAGTCACGCGGTTGCAGCAAGGTCGTTACTGGCAATACCGATGCGCTGAAAGCATAGATCAACAATAGAATAGTCCAAACCCCCGTTGCCGGTATGCCAAAAACAACAGGCATACTAAAGGGGAAAAAATAACCAAAAATTACCAAACCATATAACGCCACCAGTGCAAACATCGACCATAAGGTTATATTTTTCCCTCGTTTGTAAATCATATGCCCCAGGGTCATGGCAATGGGAATTTGCAGCCAGACCGGCCAGACCGATGTGGGATATTTGTCGAAGATTACAGCGATAACCAACCCGAAGACCGCAATCACGATCCACAGAGATAAAAATACGAGTATGAAAAAGAAAATTCGCGCCCGGGGGTTGATATAGCGCGCGGCAACTTCCGAAATCGATTTGCCTTCATTGCGCAATGACAATACAAGCGAACCAAAATCATGTACGGCGCCCATAACCGCCGACCCTACAAAAACCCATAATAGCGCGGGCACCCATCCCCAGATAATTGCGATGGCCGGACCCACAATGGGGCCCGTTCCGGCAATGGATGTAAAATGATGGCCAAAAATAATTTCCTTTTTAGTGGGTACAAAATCGATGCCATCTTCAAACTGAACAGCCGGGGTAACATTTTTATTGTTTAATTTAAAAATCTTACTGCCTAAAAAATGGCCATATAACCGATACATAATATTATAACCGATAATAACCGTAACGACCATGATTACAATTTGCATTGTTCCCCCAAACATAATTTGAATGACAAAAAATACATGATTTTTTTTACGATGCAAGACAGACAAAGCAAGAAGCCCTTTTAATGTTAAATTTTACCACAGCTTGGATATTTAGGCAACCGGTTTTAAAGATTACAAAATATCAACCAAGACATGGGGCGGTATGAACAACCTGGATTGGGATTGTGTTGTAGGTTTTTACCGAAAAGCGGAAAAAATTTTCGCACTTTATGGCGGCCTCACTTATTTTACTTCCAACAGGAGAAAAGAATGCGGGTTTTAAAATTTGGCGGCAGCTCCGTTGGAAGTGCGGAAAATATCCGGCGGGTTGCACGCATCGTACAAAGTCAAAATAAAAAATCGGATAAAATCGTTGTTGTCGTCTCGGCTTTTGCCGGAATTACCGACCAATTACAACGCCTCTCCGAAGCAGCCCCGGCACATGACCCCGGCTATGAAGACATTCTTGCCGATATTGAACAGCGGCACACCGCTATGATAAAAAGCCTGATGCCGGAAGCATTGGATCAGGGACTGTCGGCAATCGATCCGTTTTTAAAGCGTTTAAAAGAATCGGCCCGGGGGGCATATTTACTACGGGAATGTTCGCCGCGCATACATGATTTGATCCTTGGATTTGGTGAGCGGTTTTCAGCTACGGTTATAGCTGTGTTTTTCAAGAGCCTTGGAATGGATGCCCGTTTCCAGGACGCAAGCTCTTTCCTGATCAGTGATGACCGTTTTGGAGGCGCCCGTATAAATATCGAACAGAGTCATGACGGGATTCGACAAGCCTTTGCCCAAAAGGGAAAAATACATGTCGTCACGGGGTTTATCGCATCTACGACAGATGGCGTGCTTACCACCCTGGGGCGTGGGGGATCGGACTATACAGCAGCTGTTCTGGCCAGCGCACTCGAGGCCCCCGAAGTGCAAATCTGGACCGATGTAAACGGGGTAATGACCGCTAATCCGGCGGTAGTACGTGACGCCCGTCCACTTTCTGCAATCACCTACCAGGAGGCCATGGAACTTTCGCATTTCGGTGCAGGTGTGCTTTATCCGCCAACCATCCAACCGGCGATGGAAAAAAATATTTCCATTCGAATTCTGAACACTTTTGATACCTCTTTTCCCGGTACCGTAATCAACCGGGAGGGCGGCGGTGAAAAATGTACGGTCACGGGGATCACCGCTATCCATGATATCGCACTGCTGACCATCGAAGGCAGCGGTATGGTCGGCGTGCCCGGGATCGCGGCCCGTTTGTTTGACTTACTGGCCGTAGTGGAAATCAATATTATTCTGATCACTCAGGCCTCTTCCGAGCATTCAATTTGCGTGGCGCTGAATCCGGCCGATGTCGGGCTGGCGCGCAGGGCAATCGAGAACGGCTTTCGTCATGAAATAAAAGCACGAGAAATGGATAAGCTTAAAGTACAAAAAGCTTTATCCATCCTGGCAGTGGTGGGACAGAACATGCGCCATGTACCGGGGATTGCAGCCAGGCTGTTCCAGGCATTGGGGCAAAACGGTATCAATGTCTATGCCATTGCCCAGGGATCGTCAGAACTTAATGTTTCCGTGGCACTGGATAAAAAACTATTAAACCGCGCATTGAATGTGGTGCATGGCGCCTTCATCTCCGGAAAGCACCTGCCCGTATTTCTAATTGGCTGCGGTGGCGTTGGCGCCGAATTGCTCCTTCAGATACAGGCTTTAAAGGCAAACGCTCCATTGGTGTGTGGATTGGCCAACAGCCGGAAAATGTACATAGACGGTACCGGCATAGATTTAAACTTCTGGCGTGAAGGCCTGAATGCTTCACCCAAAAAAATGAATGCGGTCGAATTTCTTGACGCCATTCCCCCTGGCGGAGTTCTGGTGGACTGTACCGCTGATGAAGAAATATCCGGGCTTTATGAAAAAGCATTACGCCGGAAAATATCCGTGGTCGCCGCCAATAAAATTGCCTTTGCACAATCGTTTAAACGATATGAAACTTTGCATGAGCTGGCCAGGAACAGCGGCGTAGCGCTTAATTATGAAGCGACCGTTGGGGCGGGCTTACCGGTCATATCCACCTTTCGCATGCTGCGGCGCTGCGGGGACACGGTTAGAAAAGTAGAAGCGGTATTGTCCGGTTCACTGGGTTTTATCTTTTCCCGATTTAACGCAGGGGGCAGGTTTAGTGAAACCGTAAAACAGGCCCGTGAAGCGGGGTTCACCGAGCCGGACCCGCGTTTGGATTTAAACGGGACCGATGTGGCGCGAAAGATTTTAATCATTGCCAGAGAGTGCAGTGTGCAAGCCGGGTGGGCGGATATCAAACAAGAGGGGTTCCTTCCACAAGAGTGTGTAAATGCCCCGGACTTGGATACCTTTTTTAAACGGCTCGAAGATGCGGATGCTTATTTTGACAAGTTGCGCAACAAAGCCGTAAAAAGCGGAAATGAATTGTGTTATAGCGCGGTCTTTGATTCCGACGGCCTGCGTGCCGGTTTGGATGAAATAGGGCCGGAGCATCCTTTTTACCGTCTTGGGGCGGGTGAAAGTATGCTTGTAATTCATAGCCGAAATTACAACAAAACACCATTGATTATCCGCGGGATGGGCGCCGGGGCGTCCGTTACGGCGTCGGCCGTATTAAATGATATCGCTATGCAAAATTCATGATGTTTAAAAACAGGGCTTAGGATGAAAAAGATTCCGGTAGCTGTTCTTGGCGCCACGGGTAGCGTGGGCCAAAACTTTATAGAATTGTTACAAGACCATCCATGGTTTGAGATTGCAGCCCTGGCCGCTTCGAAACGATCGGCCGGAAAAGAATACCTTGATGCCGCAAACTGGCTGAGCCCGAACCCCTTGGCGCAAAGATACGGCGACATGGTCGTCAGGGAATGCCTCCCCGGACTGCCCGGCAAGCTTGTGTTTTCCGGGCTGGACGCCACAGTTGCCGGAGAACTGGAAACGGCTTTCGCCACAGCCGGGCATGTTGTGGTTTCGAACGCTAAAAACCACCGGATGGAACACGACGTCCCCTTGATGGTACCGGAAATAAACGCGCAACATCTGCCCTTGATAAAACGCCAGCAATATGGCAGAGGATTTATCATCACCAATCCGAATTGTTCCACGACCGGTTTGGTTCTCGCCTTAAAACCTCTGCACGATAATTTTGGATTGGAATCCGTACAGGTCATGACCATGCAGGCCTTGTCCGGGGCCGGTTATCCCGGCGTTCCTTCCCTGGATATTCTGGATAATGTGCTGCCCTTTATTGCCGGCGAGGAGGAAAAGTTAGAAAGTGAACCGTTAAAAATTTTGGGGCGGATAAATGCACACGGCATTGAGATAGAGAAGTTTAAAATAAGCGCACAATGCAACCGGGTGGCTTTAAGCAATGGACATTTGGAAAATGTTTCGGTTAAACTAACATCAAAAGCCATGGCCAGGGATGTAATTGCCGCCTGGCAGGATTTCCGCTCCGATGCGGTCGATGGCTTACCATCCGCCCCGCAAAGACCGCTCATCTATTTTAACGAAGAAAATTACCCTCAGCCACGTCTGCACCGTATGATCAACGGGGGCATGACCGTCAGCATCGGGCGCCTTCGGTCTTGCCCGGTTATGGATTTCCGCTTTACGCTGCTGGTACACAACACCATACGCGGCGCGGCGGGCGGAGCCATCCTGAATGCGGAACTGCTTTATAAAAAGGGATATCTTAATGAGTAATAAAGTGCGCGCCTTTGCCCCGGCTTCTGTTTCCAACCTGGGATGTGGTTTTGATGTACTGGGTTTTGCTTTGGATGGCCCCGGGGATGTGGTAACTGCCCAGCTGGATACCGGCATATCTTCGCTGACTATCGAAGAGATCTGCGGGGATAATGGGTTATTGCCACGTGACCCGCGGGAAAACACCGCCGGTATTGCTGTAAATGCTTTATTGAAAAAGACCGGATATACCGGCCCGGGCATTGCCCTGCGGATCGAAAAAAAAATGCCCTTTGCAAGCGGGATGGGTTCCAGCGCCGCATCTGCCGCAGCTGCGGTAATGGCGGTAAACCATTTGTTGGGCAAACCGCTTGATCAGCCGGGCTTACTCGAATGCGTGATCTGTTCGGAAACTTTTATCAGTGGAAGCGCCCATGCAGATAATGCCGCACCTGCCCTGATGGGCGGCTTGCTCCTTTCCCGTTCGGTTGATCCTCCGGAAGTATTGAACCTGCCGGTTCCTGAAAACCTTTTTTATACTTTGTTGCACCCCTGGGTGGAAGTAAAAACCCGTGAGGCACGCGAAGCATTGCCACAATCGGTTTCCTTAAAAATTGCAGTAAAGCAGAGCGCCCATTTGGGGGCGCTGGTCCATGCCCTGCATTGTGTGGATTTGGGACTTCTGGCCCGTTCCATGCAGGATTTTATCGCCGAACCTGTACGGTCTGTAAATATTCCACATTTTGAATTTATAAAAAAAACGGCTCTGCAAAATGGCGCGTTGACCTTCAATATATCCGGGAGCGGTCCATCGGTATTTTCCTTTTGCCCGTCAAAATCCGCGTCGGAAAAAGTTGCTTCAGCCTTGCGGGATGTTTGCAAAATCAAGGGAATTAAGAATGAAATATGGTCGGGAACAATTCGACGGACTGGTGCGGAAATACTACCGGAATAAAACCGGATACCGGAATTGCAGAACGGTACATCAGAACAAATCAGGTACAAGATGAAGTTTTACAGCACTAAACATCAATCACCCAAAACCAGCTTAAAAGAAGCCGTCATTCGTGCAATGCCACCAGATAAGGGATTGTACATGCCGGAGGCCATCCCGCGTTTGCCGGAATCTTTTTTTAGGGCCTTGCCGGATATGACCCTGCAGGACATTGGGATCAAGGTTTGTACACCTTTTTTAAATGATACACTTAGCGCTGCGGATATCCGCTGGGTTGTTGAGAATTCCATTACCTTCGATACACCTTTAAAACAGATTCATGACAATGTTTATGCGCTGGAACTTTTTCATGGACCGACGCTCGCATTCAAGGATATCGGCGCACGTTTTATGGCCCATTTACTTGCAAAGCTGCACGGCAACCAGGAAAAAACCTTACATATTTTAGTGGCCACCTCCGGCGATACGGGCAGCGCGGTGGCTCAGGGGTTTTATGATGTGCCTGGTATCCAGGTAGTAATTTTATACCCGTCGGGTAAGGTTAGCCCGGTTCAGGAACAACAAATCGCAACGTTGGATAAAAACATTACAACACTGGAAGTGGCCGGCACCTTTGATGATTGTCAACGTTTGGTAAAATCGGCTTTTATGGATGATGAGCTGAACCGGTGTTTACAGCTCTCATCCGCCAACTCCATAAACATCGGGCGTCTGCTGCCTCAGAGCTTTTATTATTTTCATGCAATGGGACAACTAGGAAGGAATAAATATAAACCACCTGTTTTTTCCGTACCGAGTGGAAATTTTGGAAATCTTACCGCCGGCTTGATCGCCCGGAGAATGGGATTGCCCGTACAGCGTTTTGTTGCCGCAGTTAATGCCAATGCGGTTTTTCCCAGGTATCTTTTGAGCGGGAATTATAAACCTGCGCCATCAATACCCACCATATCCAATGCAATGGATGTTGGCGACCCCAGTAACCTTGGTCGTATAATCGATCTATTTGCTGGCAATGTGAACACCCTGCGCCGTATGGTATTTTCCCACTCCTTTTCGGATGCAGAAACCCGTCAGACGATAAAGAACGTTTTTAAGAAATATAATTATCTTCTGGATCCACATGGTGCAGTTGCTTTTCTTGGATTGATGGAATACATGCAGGTTTACCGGGATGATACGACCGGTATTATCCTGGAAACCGCACACCCGGCAAAGTTCGGGGACGTCGTCTCCGCAGAGGTTTTACAGGATATCGCGCTACCGGTCCGCTTAGAGGCCTTTATGAAACGGGCCAAAACCGCATTGCCGCTTTCAGCAAACTTTGATGATTTTAAACAGTTTCTTCTGGACCGGGGATAAAGGGATACAGAAACATCTCGCAAAACAATTATTAGCCGCGAACTACCAAAAACAGTAAAGGGCCCTAAGATTGGTTCACAGGCTGCTCTCCGTAATTGCAGGTGCATAAAATATCACTTCGAATATTTGTCTCACTTTGGCTTTCATAAGAACCTCCTGGTTAGTTTACAAAAGCAATTATGCCCGATAAACAAAAAAATAGGTGGGTAGCAGCTTTATACGCAAGCGCTATTCCCGTACCAAGGCCCTGTCGGCAGCGTCTCATCTGTTCTTCAGTAAATCTTTAACTTCATAAGCCCTGTCTTCGGTTAGAGGATAGTTCTTCAATACAAGAATGGCAAGAATACTGAGAAGGGCGGGTAAACTGATTTCCCAAAAACGCAGCCAAAACAGAGTTGAAACGCTTTGCTGAGCAAGATTCGCATTATACCCGGTAAACTGTAAAAGATAACCGCTGATTACGTAAGCGATTGAAACCGCCGCTTTCCACCACCAGCCGTAAACCGCGTAGTAACTGCCTTCACGGCGGGTCCCCGTATTAAGTTCATCTTCATCACAGATATCCGCATTCATCGAATTTACCAACGAAAAGCACATCACCATTCCCCAGGAAAGCAAGATGGTGGGAATGACGGTTAACCAGGGATAGGTTTGACTGTAACAAACTATTTTTAGCATTTGGCCGATTACTAACAACGAAAAAGAAAACATAACTGTTTTCTTTTTACCAATTTTCGAAGATATCCAGGTCATTGGTAAAACCCCCACCAGTCCGGTCACCGCCCAGATGGTCCCATTCCAGCCCATCAGCACTGAAGCGGCGTCTTTATCGCCGAGATAAACATAATAAATCATAATAAAGTTACTAAAGCCCATTACAAACTGGAAGCCGATTATAATCAGCACAAAGGCCAGCACTAACTTAACAAAGGTCTTGTTTCTGGTCGTTACTTTAAAGCTTTCAATCAAGCCGACACGTTCCTGTTTTTCTATTTTATGAAAATTCTTTTCCCTTGCAGTAACGGCACAAATAACGGCCGATGCAATCAGAATTAATCCCATCGCGACACAAACAAATCTTATACCCTGAATCTCATTTGCAAAAATCCCCCATCTCGCCAGCGCATACAGCCAGGGGGAAGTTATGGCGCCCACGTTTCCGACAAAACTGGCATAAGCAAAGACACGTGTGCGCTCGTGATAATCATCGGTCATCTCAAAACCAAGCGCGCCGTGCGGCACTGAATAAATGGTAACTGCCGTATAAAATATCAGCGACATCACCAATAAATAGACAAAAATGTCCCGTTCATTCCGGCTGTCGGCGTCAGGGGCGTTATGGCTCCAGGCTAACTGAATCCGTTGCGGTTCTTCGACTTGTTCCGAAGATAAAACGAATGAATTGTTTTCAGTCTGCACCCGGGCTCGATGAAATACACCGACCTTAGCGGCGATTTCAAACCAGCTCAGGTAATCCTGCCCTTTGTCTGTTAAGTTAAATAATACTGGGCCGGCAGTGGAAACAGAATCCGCAATCTGTTTGGAAGTGTGTTCGCTGTTTTGGGCGGTCAGCTTCTGAAAAGAAAGTTCCGGCGCGCCGGGCAGTGTGTACCCGCTTTCCGAAAGGACATAAGGAATCTTTAATCGTCCATTTTCTGCCTGAACAGATTCACTAAACTGTTTTGTGTGAATCAGATTATCTTCGGCATTAGGAACCCAGAACACGGCTGCAAATGCAATCCCCACAAAGATGCCGCCAAAAAGCACATAAGGAATACGCCGCCCAAAACGTGAACGGGTATTGTCCGAAATATTGCCGGCAATAGGGTCCGAGATAAAATCCCATACCCTGGGAATGGCGGCGGCTATTCCAAACAAAATGGGACTCATCTTCAGCATATCGATATAGACAAGACTGGATAAATTCATTAAGGAATTAACGGAAACGATGGTCACCAGCGCCCCCATCCCATAACCGAATTTCTGAATGAATGGAAGTTTATCTTCTGCGGCGGTAATATGATGCTTTTGGGGTTCCATAGTCACCTGTTGTTTTAAGTAGAACATTCCGTAATATCTGGTCTGACGGCGGCGGATAGTAAAATAAAGCATTTACAAGAACAAACACCGTCTGCGTCTTACATCATTTTAATATTGAATCAGTACCTTTGCCGGGAACTGTTTAATGCTAATTATTTTATCATCAAAATCTTTGAGCGGTTTACCGTTTACAATGACCTTTTTAGGTTTGCTTTCTCGAAAATTTTTCAAAAACAGCTTCCCCTTTGGCAGTTTTACCGAGCCCTTTAGCTCAACCCGGTACGCGTTTTTCTGTCTTTTAATTTGATAGTTTAAAGTGCCGTAGAATGTCGGTAAGTTTTGTACACGCATTCCTTCCGGCCCGTCAATCCATTCTTTGTACAGTCCGGCGCCGATAATTAG
>CAYWBI010000119.1:0-11515 GCA_964456445.1 uncultured Calditrichaceae bacterium | reverse complement strand
CGGTAAGTCTGACCGCCCACTTGTATCTTACCGTTTATCTTTGCGCCCCACACAAGACCATCCATATAAATTACATTGCTTGTTCCACGGGGATAAATGGTGCCGTCATTGCCGTCCGGAGCATGACCCGATTTCCCGTCATTGTAAAGCCAGTAGGATATATTGCCGATATTGGAGAGGGTTCGCGAAGGATCAAGAGCGCTGGTTTTTTGAAAACTCTTATTGTTGCTTTGCGGATCATTATTTTTAGCTTGTAAATAACTAAACAAGAACAACAAAAAACAGAAAAAGAAAATGCGAAAATTTATCATTTTATTCCTTCGGACAAACAATTATATAATATCGTACTGCAGTACGATACAAAACCTATTTAATAAACATTATTAAATAGGGATAAAGGGGCTATTTCAAAAATAGCATTTTCCGGGATTGGATAAATTTTCCGGCTTTCAATCGGTAAATGTAAACGCCTGAGGCCAATCCACTGGCAGTAAAAATAACATTATAGTTTCCGGCCAGTTGATTTTTGTTTATCAATGTACGCACCTTCTGTCCTAATAGATTGTAAATTGTTAGAGTTACCTTAGACGCAACCGGCAACTGATAGTCAATATGGGTTGATGGATTAAAAGGATTGGGATAATTCTGGCCTAATTGAAAATAATTTAGAAAATAAGACTGTTTATTTACAACCAATTCATTTGACTTTACTATTAAAGAATCACCGTTATTATAAGGTTTTTTTGTAATAAAGCGGATTATTGTCCCGGGTTCCGGCAAGGTACCCCCACCGTCAAAATCGGCAATCGTCAAATCTTCAAGTATTGCGACTGAATTTGGCGCCCACCAAGTATAAGAATAATTCCCGGATGAGATATCCGCATCAAATTTTTCATAAGAGCCTTTATCGTTTACAGGCCTTCTTAAAATTATCCAATCTGTGGTAGGAAAACCTAATAGTGGATCTGTAGATCCATCAAAGTCAAAAAACCTTGCTTTAGTTCCCTTGGAAATTGCTCCCGGCAACAAACGGACATCATCCGATGGGTCATCATAAGTTCCAATACCCACATCGTACGCTTTTAACGGAACATTTGCATAATCATTAACACCAGCCCATAACCATATTAGCTTTGAAGCCAAGGAATCTTCTGTAAACCGTATCTCAACATCATGTTGCCCAAGTTCTCTGATATCTGCTTCAATCACGCTAAATGCTTCTGCCATCGTAATAGATCCATGGCTGGCGCTTACATAAAATCGGTTGAGATCGCTCTTGGCGCTTGGGCTAAGCCATACATTATTTCCATGAAAAGGCGCCCCTTTTTTATCCCATTCTGATTTAGGCAACGGACCATTCCCATTGGCCACTTCTACAATTGCGTCAATACCTGGCTGAACATTATAAACATTCCATATTATACCATCAGCAATGGGAAAATCATGATTGGGCCCGTTTTGCAATAACTGGTCTTTTAAAATAATTCTATCAAGGGAGATATTCTTTAAATTCCAATACATTAAATTATCTGTCGAATCGAATTTAAAGGAAATCGAATAATCATATCCTTTAATTAAAGAGGGATCGGCAACGCGGGGAAAGCACCACCGGCCCATACCTATGATATTTTCAACCTTTAATGTGTCTTTCCAGATATCTGGTTTTTCCCATTCTATTACCGGAATAGCGGTTGATTGAATCACACGGTTATGGTCGAATTCCATTTTATACCATACATCAGCCGTATCACCATGAGCTTTGAGATTTAAATTATACGACGCATCATGAATATCCATCCCCGGAGACAGAGATGGAAAAAATATATTCCGGTCATTCAGGGTAAAAATTAATGTATCAATTTCGGGTAAAATATTTTTTAAACGAATTCCATAATTTATTTTAACAGTTTCGTCATTATTTATTTTTCTATCTTGTTTACCGTCTTCCCATATAATATTCCAGTCACCAATCGAAGGGGCTTGTCGAAGAACGATCCCGGTCAAAGCTTTTTCATAATAAGTACTTTTTCCATTCTTTATAACTTTAATATCAAAATAACTGGGATATTTTCGATTCAATAATTTGAGCGAATCCCCCCACACCCCATCACCTTTATCCCCGTCATTATGCAGACCATCATCGTACAAAAAAAATTCATTTGAGGAATAGTCCGAATATTCAGACTTATGTACGGCTATGCAGGACTGTACCCCTTTTTCCCCGGAAAGATCAACCGATAAATACACTGTAGAATGGTTATCACCCACATTTTTCAGTTTATAAGAAACATTCGGAATTACCCGGTTTGACTCAAAGAGTTCACGACAATATCGCATGTTATCTTTTAATACTTTGATGGAGTTTAGTCTGTCAGTACCCAAGCCGCCTACCAATGCTATAACCATTTCCTGCTCATCACCGGGTTTCATGGAAAAAGGGCCAGTATCCAATAATATTTTTCGGTCATTTGCCTTATAGTTTGCCCCGCTACCGTCAACATCGCCAATTCCGGTAAGCGGGTCTCCGTTCAAGGGGAATTTTGTTACCTTGCCACTGGAACGATGGGTAAAAGGCGTCGGGGCATCTATGTCCTCCGTGGGCTGAAACCCACGTAATAGATTATACCACTGTAAGCTGTCCTTATATGTTACGATATAAGGTTCCGGCCCCCATTCATAATGGGGATAAGGAATATAACTGAATGATGTCATGGGTAAATTTTTATAATCAAAAAAATTTTGAAAGTTAAACACGGCTGTATCACCCACTGAAGGTACAATGGGCCCTTGCAAGAGCGTGTAACCAACGGCCGGTGGGGATAAGTGATATTTGTTATAATCGGTATCTTGTGGTTCACCGTTATAGGCAAAAGCAGTGCTGCGCAGGGAATCACAGCCCACTAGATCGTCTGTATAATTGCCGACATCGATGTCAGCCCATTGGGCCAGGTACATTTCATTGAAAGTATTCTGTGAAATATTTTTTAATCTATACATTTTATAAATGGCTTGTCCAGTCTTATTATCCGGTTGACCATATGCCCAAACAGTTACCTGCTCCTCAATACCCATTGGACCAGAACCACACATATTATTGGTTCTGCTGCTATCCTGATCGTTTACTTTATACCAAATTACCTGGGATGCCCCTTTAATACCGGGATAATCGCCCTTGTAAAAGTCCGGCGTCCCCTGTTTATCCAGAACCGGATCATAAATACCGTTATGATTAACATCAACATAAGGGGCGCCTTGTTCCACGGGCCACTCTTTCCAGTCTTTTTTATATTGATCTATAACACTCTGCAAAATATCAGTGGTAATGGAAGAAACCGGTAAGCCATACAACTGTTGCACATCTTCAAAAACATCTGCGCCGCTTATCTTTTTCCAATCCCGCCGGATACGGTAAATGTGGTCCGACAGGGCCTGCGTCCCTATCCGGTAGGCCTGACCTCCGACATATACCTTACCGTTTACTTTTGCGCCCCATACAAGCCCGTCCTGATATATTACTCCGGCAGTGCCCCGTGGGTAGATTGCACCGTCATCTCCATTAGGAGCATGTCCTGATTTCCCGTCATTGTAAAGCCAATAGGATATATTGCCGATATTGGAGAGTGTTTTGACCGGGTCCATGGCGCCGGTTTTATAGACAGTTGCTAATTCATGCCCATCATCATTACGTTTTGCCGTTGAGAATCCAACTAAAATTATAAATAATAAAATAAACCGGAATAATTTATTCAAAATCTTATTCCTCTTTTTTATCATTGGAACAATTACAGATATATAGACAATCGGTATTGCAGTTATTTCGGACCATAATTTATTTTTTTTATACTGATATTCAAGCTGAAATAAGTGAAGGGCATATATCCGGTGCAAGGCGTCTTAAATTTCATTTAAAATGAGTTGGGAATATTCTTCCCAACCATATATGATCCATGTGCAAATTACAATTATAAACATACCATGACAATGAAGATATCAGAAAAATTCAAAATTTTTTGATCCCAAAATTTCAGGAATGGAAGAAGAATAACCTTCGGGGATTAGTATTCATATATCAAATAGCATTTCTTCAACGGATATCAATACCGATATAAAATTGATTCTAAATTAAGATCACTTGATAGTGGCCGAATTTGTATCAGGTTTCATCCGGGACAAACAGAGGAAAGAATCGGCTTGATACATATAGCAACTGCCGATAAATTGAAAATTTGCACCAATTATTTTGATTTGCTATCTTGCGCAACTGCAACGTAACTCTAATCTGAGTGAATAATAAAGTCGTACCGAAAGGAAAAATATGTCAGAAGAAATAAACATCCCCGATTCTTTACAACCCTTGAAGGAATTGGCGTATAATTTGTGGTTTAGCTGGAATCCGGATGCCCGCGACCTCTACCGGGAAATCGACATAAAACTATGGCATGATGTTGAGCGCAACCCCATTGCTTTTTTGCAACAGATCAAACCGGAAGCCCTGGACAAAGCCATGGCGGATTCCAAATTTATGAACCGGATGAACGCGGTATATACACGCTTTAAAAATTATCTTGAGCAGGACACAACCTTGTTCAACAGCAACTACCCAAATTTAACCGATCAGGTGGTGGCCTATTTTTCCGCGGAATATGGTATGCATGAATCCTTGCCAAATTATGCAGGCGGTCTTGGAGTGCTATCCGGCGACCATTGTAAAACGACCACGGATATCGGTTTACCATTTGTTGCCGTCGGCCTGATGTATAAACATGCCTACTTTACACAATTTATAAACGAAGCGGGCGATCAGATAGAGGAATATAAAAAGCTAAACCAGCATGAGTTGGCCGTTGCCCCCGTAACCGATGACAATGGCGAGACACTCCTGGTCAGCGTACCAATTTTAGATCACGATGTTTTTATCAAGGTATGGAAGGTTCAGGTTGGCCGTATTTCCCTTTTTCTACTGGATACCAATGTGGATAAAAATTCCGAAGAGGATAAGGACATTATCCATTCATTGTATGGCGGCAGCCGTGACACACGCATCCAACAGGAAATTATTCTTGGGATTGGCGGCTTACGCGCCTTGCGTAAAATGAACATCCAACCCGCCGTATTTCACATGAACGAGGGCCACTCAGCCTTTCTCGGGCTGGAACGCCTGTATGAATTGATAAATGACGGGATGGATTTTAAACCCGCGCTTGAGTTTATACGTTCTACGTCCTTATTTACAACACATACGCCCATACCCGCCGGTAACGAAGCTTTTGAGTTTGAAATGATGGAACGCTACTTTAAAGATTTTTGGCCCGAACTCGAAATGAGCGATGACTATTTCTTTGATCTCGGACGGAATATGAATATCCACCAGCACGAAAATTTTTCGCTTACCATTCTGGCCTTAAATATGTCCTATATGGCCAACGGCGTAAGCAAACTGCACAGCCAGGTTTCACGCAGGATGTGGCAAAAAGTATTTCCCGGCATCCCGACCGAGGAAGTGCCTATCGGGCATGTGACCAATGGTATTCATACCGAATCATGGCTGCACCGTGAAATGATAAAACTTTTTGACACCTATCTGGACGCCGACTGGCGCACACATATCCACGAGGCGGATTATTGGGATAAAATTCTTGAGATACCGGATGATGTTTACTGGCAGGCGATGGTCAATATGAAAAAATCCATGACCCGTCGGTTAAAACGTCACTATGCCCATCAATTGGAGCGTTATCAGGGCGATCATGGTTTTCCTCCGGTGGAAGAAGTTTTTGATGATTCTATGTTGACCATAGGCTTCGCACGTCGTTTTGCCCCCTACAAACGCGCCACATTATTGTTTAGCGACCGGGAACGTATCCGAAAAATACTTAATGACAGTGACCGGCCGGTGCAAATTTTATTTTCCGGCAAAGCCCATCCACAAAATGACGCGGGAAAAGAACTTATCCGTGCCGTAAATGAAATCGCCCGTGATGACGGTTTTAGAGGGAAAGTTACATTTGTTGAAAATTATGGAATAAATATCAGCCGGGCCATGGTTGCCGGTGTTGATGTCTGGCTTAACAACCCACGCCGACCTCTGGAGGCCAGCGGTACCAGCGGTCAAAAAGTGCCCATCAACGGTGGTATAAATTTTTCGGTTCTTGACGGCTGGTGGCCGGAAGGTTACAATGGCAAAAACGGCTGGACTATCGGCCGCGAAGTGGAATACTCCGACCACCATAAACAAGACCACGATGATTCAATGCACATGTACAAAACCCTGGAAAACGAAATCGTCCCCCTCTTTTATAAACGCAACGCCAAAGGCATCCCCATGGGCTGGGTGCGCAAGTCCAAGGAATCTATGCGCTCCAACTTTACAAAATTCAGCACGCACACCATGGTTTGGAATTATATTCAAAAATATTATGTCCCGGGCATGCGCCGTTCCATAAAATATCAGGAAAATGAAAACGCCGCTTTGTTTAGATATACACGTTGGAGGAACCGGATTATACGCCATTGGAAAAAAGTTGTGCTGCATGTAAACGGCAATGGAATGAGCGAAGACTCCCGGATTTTCGGCTCGGGCGAATCAAAGGAAATCAGCATCAATGTTACCATGGGCAGCCTAAAACCCAAGGAACTGCGGGTTGAACTGATATTGGAACGGCAGGACGCGATCAAAGGCCATCAGCACATGGAAATTTATCCCATGGGCCTTATTGGGGAAGCCGGTGAAAATGAGTATGAATACAGGGCACGGGTAAAAGCAAAAAGGGACGGTACCTACCGCTATAATTGCCGTGTTGTTCCCACCCACCCCGATATGTTTTCGCAACATGAAACCCGCCTGATAAAGTGGTTGGATTAAGCTGAATATTACCGGAAAAGCCGTCTTTGTTGGACGGCTTTTTTTTATATGAATGAGCCTGCTCTAAAAAGCCCTAAAGGGCTTAATGATGAGAGGGGCAACTTTTTCCCCCGCCATAAATGGCAGGGTTAGTCAACTGTTTTTAATAAATTTACATACCTTGAATAACCCCATCCTTTAGGATGGGGGAAACACTGCCTACCCCTAATTTGGGGCTTTAGCCCCTTTTTAGACCGGACTCATGAATTATAATCGCTATGCCAATCTAAAAATGAATGCGGCCCGTACATTGTTTTTACATGGACCCGGTCGAATCAGCGTAACCAGCTCAATGGATTGTTGGGCAGATTTTTTGCATAGATTTCAAAATGCAGTTTTGAGCCCGAAAGAGAACCGGATTCGCCAACCTGCGCAATAATCTGATTGGTATCAACGACATCGTTTTTATGCACATATATCTCACCAAGATACGAATAAACACTGTAATACCCCTTGCCATGATCGATGATAATGGTGTTGCCATAGCCCGACATGTAGGTTATCAACCTTACAACCCCACGAAAAACACACTTGACCGGTGTGCCTAACTTGCTGTTTATTTCAATACCGGAATTGGTTGTGTAGGTCTTTGTCCCCGGATCATATTGTTTACCAAAATTACTGATCACCTTACCGCGTACCGGCCAGGGGAGTTTTCGCTTCCCCTTTTTAAAATTATCAAAATTGATTTTTACATATTTTTCGGGCGTTGTTTCATCTGATTTGCTACGCATGTTTTCCAGGGTGACAATCATCGAGCGTATTTGCTTTTGTTGTCCCTGTTTTACCGCAAGCTGATTTTTAAAATAGTTTTGATTTTTACGAACCCGCGCCAGTAGATGGTTTTTTTCTTTCTTTTTTTGTTTATACGACTTTTCTGCCGTTTTTTTTGAGCGGATGCTACGCGATTTATATGCCATGTCCTGTTTAAGCTGGGACTGTATCTCCCGGATTCCTTCTTTTCGCTGCTCTATTTCATGGATAATTTCCGAATCATAATCGGAAATTTGTTTGAGATATCTAAAACGGATAAGCGCCTGGTTGATGGATTTCGAGGCCACAAGCAAAGCCAGGGTTTTACTCCGACCATATTTGTACATATAAATAAGACGCGCTTTAAAAACCGATCGAAGCTGCTCTAAGCGTTTCCGGGTCGCATTGAGCTGCATTTGATTATTCTCCGCACGCTGCGCAAGGAGCCGCTGCTCTTTTTGCAGCAAACCTTTTGCCTGCGAAATAAGCGCCATCTCTTTATCAATAAGGGCAATTTGTTGGTTTATACTCGATGCCTGCTGGCCGGATTTACGGATATTTTCCTTAAGCTGTTTTATCTCGTTTCGGATGCTCTTCAAACGGGTTTGGTTTGAGCTGATTTGCTTATCATAGTTTTTCTGGGCATAAATTGGCGCCAGAATACTAAGCGTACAGATCATATAAATAATCATGCGGGCCCTAAAAATCATAGCTTAACCCAAAGGTATGGCTGATGTTTAAACGGGGATGAAATTCCATGCCATATTGGATATGATAAGAAAACACCTTTACATCCATACCCGCGGAATAACTATTGATCCCTTCACGGAAACCTGCCAGCAAGTGCAAGACCGGGGAAATTTGAAAACGCGCCCCAAGACGATATTCAAAGGGCATGATATCCTCCTTATAAATATCCAGGTAAACATCCATGTTCCCGGTCGGGCTGTAAGCCAGCGCCAGAGTCCCATAAACAGGCACGGATTCATTTGCGCGGCCCAGGGTCGGCATGTTAAGATTGCCGCCTATGGCCGCAATTTGCAGATTGTCAAAAACTTTATAGTGTATGGCCGCCGTTATTCCCACGGTTGATGCCTGTCCGTAATTTTTAATTTTGAGTGCATAAACGGGTATGGAAACACCGACACTGACGGTTTTATTTATCCGGTATGCACTGGCAATGGTAAGTGTTGTTTCCGAATACAAATTAAACCCGCGTTGTTCAGCGCTTAGGGCAAGCGGCCATCCTTTAAATTTAAAAACAGCCCCGATGGCAACATCGGCCAGGTTCCTGATACCATAATAATTGCGATACGATGTGGCCATTCCGGCAGACATCGATGGGAGTAATGCAGGGTTATTAAAGGCCGACAGGACCCCAACCGGACCAGCGGCCCCCGAATAAGAAAGTGCAAGGCTTTCAGGGCCGGGAGGCCTATATCCAAATGATGCAAACGAAACAACCGGATACACAAATAGTAAACTTACGCACAACAGAAAATGCTTGAGCATGGTTTTTTCCATTTATATGCCGTTAAGATACATGCTTTAAGTGGAAAATTCAACGCGACCAAAATTATGCGTTTATCACGTTTTTTGACATGTTGCCGGATAGTCGTTTTAAGACATCCGTTCATATCTTAGAGATTATCCCTGCTGCCTGCCGCTATTGGGCAAGATGCGAACTAAAATCTATCCCCTGCCCCCACTCCGAAAAGGAAGTGTTAGAGGGCTATACCGGTTTTGCCTGTTAGAAAGTCAATCAGTTGTTTTATACCCGTTGGTCAGTCGATCAATTTCTCCAGTTGTCCCAAGAGGTTTTCCATACGCCCGATGGCGCGTTTAACCGGTTCGGCGCTGGCCATATCCACCCCGGCGTCACGCAAGGTATCCATGGGATATTTACTGCGACCTCTTTTCAATAATCCCAGGTATTTTTCCCGTGCCGGCTCACCCTGCTCTAAAATCATCGAAACCAGTGCAGCCGAAGCAACAAAACTGGTGCTATACTGAAAGACATAGTAATTATAATAAAAATGCGGTACACGGCTCCATAATGCCTGGTTTTCGCGCAACAGGGTAAAGTCATCCCCATAATATAGCTTGTAGATATCTCCAAACAGGGTATCCAGGGCGTCGGCGGAAAGCGCCTGGCCATTTTCTATAGCCTGATGGCTTTTAAGCTCAAACTCGGCAAAAATAATCTGACGGAAAAAAGTGCTGTTAAATGAATCCAGCGCCGAGTTTAACAGGGCCAGTTTTTCCTCACGCGTCCCGGCCAGGTCAATCAGATGTTTTTCCAGCAAGGCCTCGTTTGCCGTCGAAGCCACCTCGGCCAGGAAAATGGGATAATCGCCATATATAAAGGGTTGGTTATTGATGGTATAAAAGGTATGCATGGCATGCCCCATTTCATGGCTTAAGGTAAAAACATCATTGAGGGTGCCATTAAAATTCATCAACACATAGGGATGGACGCCATACGTACCGGATGAATATGCCCCGCTGCGCTTGCCTTTGTTTTCATAAACATCAATCCAGCCTTCGTTTAATCCTTTTTTCAGATTGCTTACATAATCAGGGCCAAGATGTTTCGCGCCATCCAGAACCAGTTTACGGGCCTCGGACCAGCTATAAACCCGTTCCTTTGATTTGAACAATGGCGCACGCAAATCATAATCTACCACTTCGTTCAAACCGAGAATTTTTTTGCGCACGGCAACAAAACGTTGCAATGGCCCTAAATTGGCATGGGCTGTTTCAATCAGATTATGATAAACATCAACCGGGATATTATTAGCGTTTAAGGCCGCTTCAAGCGTGGATTTATAACCACGCGCTTTGGATGAAAAAATGTGGCTTTTTATTATCGATGTGTAACTGGCAGCCAACATATTACGGTTTGCAAGATATGGTTTGTACAAATTAATATATGAATCCTTGCGCAAACGCCGGTCGGATGACTGTTGAAACTTACCGTACAATCCGTTGGTCAGGCGGACTTCCCTGCCATCTTCACCAATAATTACCGGGAACTCAATATCCGCGTTATCCCAGTTGCTGAAAATTTCTTCGGGGGCGTTGCGCACTTCACCGGCCAGCGCCATCAAACGCTCTTCTTTTGTAGATAGGATATGTGGTTTAACGCGCGTCAGATTGTCTAAAAAATGACGATAGGTCTGTAATTTTGTTTCTGTCTGAAGATAGCCATTTATCGTTTTTTGGGAAAGCGTCAATAACTCTGGTTCAAAATAGGAGACGGTTTGATTAAACTCCACAATCACCCCGCCCATCCGGTCGTATTGCTCCTGATGCGCTGAAACCGTTTTATCCTGGTCATTGCGCATATGGGCATATGCATAAAGTTTGCCGATGGCTTCTTCCAACCGGTTCATTTTTTCCAGGCATTCCAGAAGGGTTCCGGCCGATTCACCCAGGCGCCCTTTGTAATCAGCCAGCATGGGGATACTCTCCATCACGCTTTTAAACGCATCTTCCCACAGTTTGTCGGTTTTAAATATATCTTCAAGTTTCCATTTATCTTTTTTTGCGATTTTATCGCGTGTGATTTGCTTTGTGGACATTCCGTTTTCTCCTTATCGGTACACAGCCCGTGCCGTTTTGCCTCAAGCAGGCGGGCCAGATTTTTAAGAGGATAATTTAACTCAAAGCGGATATAGTTTCATAAAAAATATTTTTAAGGTTTTTGAGGGGAAGCGATGGCAAGAGTAAACATACAGGGTATAAGGTTGCGGAGATTGGTATATGCGCGGGAAAGGCGCAACACTTTTATGGCTTATTTAAATTAATATGCTTTTCTATAATTGTTAAAAAATGATTTAAATCAACCTCCGAATCAAA
>CAYWBI010000118.1:0-11573 GCA_964456445.1 uncultured Calditrichaceae bacterium | reverse complement strand
GGGAAATTATCTGAGTAAAAACAACTAAAGAGGATAAAACTATGGAATGGTATTTAAAAGTTGTAAAACAATACGCCGACTTTAACGGCCGCGCAAGACGTAAAGAATTTTGGATGTTTACCTTGTTTAATTTCATATTTGCCATCGTGGCTGCCGTGCTCGACAATATTCTCGGAATAACTGCAAGCGGAATCCCTTATGGCCCATTATACGGGTTGTATGTCCTGGCCATGCTGATCCCCGGTATAGCGGTATCTGTCAGAAGGCTCCATGACCGTGAACAAAGTGGCTGGATGCTTTTAATAGGGCTTATCCCAATTGTTGGTACAATTTGGCTGTTGGTTCTTTTTGTGCTTGAAGGCACCCCCGACACAAATAAATATGGTGCAAACCCAAAAGCCGCGGCAGAAGCATAAACACAACTTTCCAAAGCTATCATGGTGCAATGTTTGGACAACGGACTGAGTGATATACCGGGAAAATATCACTTGCAGTGAAAATAAATAGTTGCCCAAACTTGCACCATCATAGTAATCTTTGCCCGCTTATCATTCGTTAAGGACATCGTTTATCCATACTTCAAAAAAAGACTCTATTTAAAACCTGCAACAATTCATAAAATTAATTATCTTTACAATAAATTATGAACATGTATTTAAATACCTGACTTTTTAGGGAAATACATCTGTCCGTCATTTAATGTTTACAACCATTTGATCCGATTGGGAAAAGCATGATTTATAATTATTATTTCAACTACAAGGATATACTAAAAGCCCCACGGATTGCCATCGGGCCGCAACGGCTTTTGATCGCCACACTCGGGGTTGCGCTTGCCCATGTTGTTTTCTTCGTTTCCAGCTATGCGGCATTTGCTCTCAATGGCTATAAAATTTTAGCCATCTGGAACGTTTTTGGCTTGTTCCCGATAAATACCGGTCTGCCGCTGAATACACCGGCCATGCTTCTTTGGATTATTGGAATTGTTGTGTCCATGTTTATCATGCTACTCACCAGCACTTCCATCGCCCGTGCAGTGTATATGCATCTGCGCGATAATTATTTTTATACAAGTAAGCAATGTCTGGGCTTTTCCTTAAAACACAGTAAATCATTGGCAGCCCTTTATCTTACGTATCTGTTTTTAATCGTCCCCTTTATTCTTGGCGCGGCCATTATGGCCATCCTGGGACGACTTTCCTGGATAGGTGAAATCCTGAATGCCTTTGCAACCCTACCCTATATTTTTTCGGGAATGGTGCTCGTTTTTATCACCCTTTCCATGTTTATTGCCTTTTTTCTCGGGCCGGCCATTATCGCCACCGCCGAAGAAGACGGTTTTGGCACAGCAGTGCAGATAATGCACCTTACCTGGGGGCAACCCTGGCGAATGGCCTCCTATAGCCTGTTAAGCGCGGTTTTGCTATTTGTAGGTGTGTTGGTCTTTGTTTTTGTTCTAAAGGTGGGGCTGATTATTTATTCCATCCTCTTTATGCCCCTGATGCATTCCCTCGCGCCCATATTAAACAACGCCCTGCATTATGTCGAGGTCTCTGTAGGGGGACTGGATAACCTGTTTCGCGGATTGGCGGGTGCAGAAGGTGTAAAGATAATTTATCTAAAACAACATTATGTAGCTTTGGATTTACCGGCGTCAAAAGAAATCGCCTCATCGATTGTATATTTCTTTTTAATGGTGGCCGGCTACATGGCCATTGGGTATGGACAGGCCATCATCAGCGCCTCCCAGGTAATCTCCTATGTCATCTTCGAACTTAAATTGACATCAAAAAACCTTTTGGAGCGCGCGGATAGTGAGCTGGAAGAAGACAGCGACGCCTTTGAATTCAATATTCCGGAAAACACAAAAAAACTTTAATTAAGAAACGGTGTCAACCAGGCTTTTTTTATTATATAATTTTAGAGAAAGTAAAAAGGCGAAAAGCAGCAAAACCCCGGCGCTGGTAAAGGGTATTCCGGCGCCAATCCTGTCAAAAGCGAACCCTGCCCATAAGGGGCCCAATATGCGGCCCAAAGCAGAAAACGATTGATTTATCCCCAAAACACTCCCTGTTTCCCCCTTCTCCGCATTTTTCGATACAAGCGACAATACGGAAGGGTTGTGCATTCCCAGGCCGATGGCCACCAAACCGCTGAGAAGAACAAACAAGGCTACTAATTTCGCGTAGGGTATCAATAAAAAGCCGATCGCTAAAATTAATATTGCGGTTGAAATTAATTTTTTCTCCCCAAAACGTTTGGTCAGCTTCCCGATAAAAAAACCTTGCATTACTGCGCTGCATATACCGATAAACCCGAATACATAGCCGGTTTGCAAAGCGTTAAACCCAAAGCGGCCCTGGGCAAATACAGCAAAAACGGTTTCGAGATTGGAAAAGGACAGCGCCACAATAAAAAAGATAGTGAACAACAGCCCAAGACGGGGGTTTTTTAAAGCCTGAAATATAAAACGCAATTGGTAACGACGAAAATCGCTTTGCCGTTGTTGCGATAAATCCACACTTTCCCTGAGCTTGAAAAACGCCAGGGTAAAAGCAGATAACGATAAAAAGGCCGCCCCCAGCAAAGGGATACGATATCCGCCGAACTCTGATAGAATTCCTCCCAATGCAGGGCCGAGTATAAAGCCTAACCCAAATGCAGCTCCTATCAATCCCATGCCCTTGGCGCGGTTACTTTCATCCGTTACGTCACTTATATAGGCCATTGCGGTAGGCACAGTAGCCGCAAAGACACCGGTCAAAATTCGGGAGGCATAGAGCATCCAAAGTTCGGTTGATAACGCAAACCAAACATTGGTCAACATACTGCCGGCCAGGCTCATCAGCAAGATGGGCTTTCGGCCATATTTATCGGACATCCGGCCCCAGATAGGTGCAAAGATAAATTGCATCAGGCTAAATACCATCATCATCAGGGCTATGATTTGACCAATGTTTTCCTTCCCACCGGAAATATTTTCAAGATAAAAGGGAAGAATAGGAATAATTATCCCAAAACCTAACAGATCAATAAAAATCGTTAAAAAAATTACGACCAGGGCGGATTTGGACTTGGACATTTAAAGTTTCCTTGTTTTAAAAAAAGTTCAAATTTACCTTATCTTTTAAAGTCATGCTATTTTATCTGAAAATAAATTGAAAATTTTATGGGAACAAATATCGAGATTAAGGCACGCTGTCCAAATTTGAAAAAGGCCGAATCCATTGTCCGGGATATGAATCTGCCGTTTATGGGCAAAGAGAGCCAGATTGATACGTTTTATAATGTACCGGTCGGCCGTCTTAAACTACGCAAAACCCAAAACGGGGCACGCCTGATACCCTACTTCCGAGATGACGCCAAAGGCCCCAGGCAATCCAACTATGCCCTTCTTGAAATTACTGACGATGTAAACCAGCTTAGCAATATCCTGAAAAAAATGTTCGGCATAAGGGCCACGGTGGATAAAACACGCAAGATTTATTTATATGAAAATGTCCGCATTCATCTGGATAAGGTAACTCAATTGGGTGAATTTATTGAGTTGGAAGGTGTGGTCTCCATAGTGGAAGAGCATGCTGCCACCCTTGAAAAAGTTGAAATGCTTATGGAATTACTGGAAATAAAACAAGATGACCTCATCATACAGGCCTATGTAGATATGCTGCCAAATAAAGGAGACCCGAATGAAGCTGTTGGACAAAATAGGTAAATTACTTTCATCGGACGCCGGGCAAAAGTCTGAAAATTCAACAGAGCCTTTTTCAGGTTTGTCCATTGCCACGGCCGTTCTTTTTCTGGAAATGGCCTATGCGGATTTTAATCTCGCAGCGGAAGAAGAAGAACAAATCACATCAATTTTATGTGCTTTTTTTTTCATGCCAAAAGAACAGGTGGATGAACTGATACGTGCAGCGCGCGAAAAACGGGACAGCAGGACCGATATTTGGATGTTTACCGATCAGATAAAACGGTCTTTTTCAAAACCCCAAAAACAGTGCTTGCTCGATAATTTATGGCAGCTTGTTTATGCGGATGGCTATATGGATAAATATGAAGAAGCGCTGATGCGTAAGATTACCAACCTTATTGGCATGACGCATGGGGATATGATCCAGGCGAAACAGCGCGCGAGGAAGATGTAAATCCTTTTCAATTTTGCACAACCCCGGCTATGGCAATTAGCGCCTTTTTATAGGTTGCCCAATTTCTAAATTTAAAATTGCAACTTGGTTCATGATGTTTTCAATACGCACAAACCAACCTAATGGCAATGTGGTATAAATAACCCGTTCGCCGATGACTGCATCGTAATATCCGGACTGATATAAGGGATGCCCAACGACAGCCCGCGCAGAATGAGCAGGACCCCCAGGATAAAAGCTGCTGCCGGCAGGGCTTTGCGGATAAATTTTTGTTTGTTAAAGTTTCCCAACCGGCCAATAATTGATAAAACCAACAGGGCCGGCACGGTGCCTATACCAAACACAGCCATAAACATTCCACCATATAAAGCATCCCCGGATGCTATCGCTCCGGCCAGGGCCGTATAGACCAAGCCACAAGGTAGGAATCCGTTTAGTACACCAATACCCAATAAAGCAGAATATGATTTTTTGCGGAACAACCTACCGATGGATTTTCTCCATAACCCACTTTCCGCAACTAAATTGACCGATTTTGATAATGGGGTAAAGAGGGTCAATAACACTAAAACCCCAAGGGTTACCGACAAAACCGATTGCAGACCGGCAAGCGATATAAGATGTCCGATGCTGCCAAAGACAAAACCCAATAAAATATAGGTAATAATGCGCCCACTGTTATAAATGAGGCGACTGATCAGATATTGCATACGTCCATGTTGGGCATTTTGAGGCAAGGCAAGAACAATAGGCCCGCACATGCCCATGCAATGTAAACTTCCCACGGTACCTAAGATAAGCGCTGTAAGCATAATAGACCTTTATTAATTGCTTAACTTAAGAAAAAGGAGGCGGGCAAATCAAGATAAAGATCAGGAAAGGATCAACGTATCAACAGCATTTTTTGGATAAGGTTGTGCCCATTGCTTTGCAGACGATAAAAATAGAAGCCACTGGCGAGCTGACCGGCTTTAAATAAAATACTGTGATTTCCGCTTTGCCGATACCCGTCGAAAAGATTCCTGATAAATTTACCGCGAGCGTCATAAATATCAAGCTGTGTATAACCAGGCTCCTGCAAGGTAAAATTGATATGGGTTTGTGGATTGAATGGATTGGGATAATTTGACAGCGCTATTTGTTTGCTTATCTTTGCCTCTGCGCTGACGGTGGCCAGGATAGATATCCGGCCCGCATAGTCCGAGTCTTTAAGACGATAAGTATAGTTCCCGGAAACAGGGGAATCCACAAAAGAATAGTTATGCTCAATGGAGCTGTATCCGGCGCCACGTAATTCTTTGTTCGTGACAAAGTTGGCGATTTCCACAAATGCCCCATCATTGTTTTTTTTTCGCTCAATAATAAATCCACTATTGGAAATTTCAGAAGCTGTTGACCATTCGAGCCGTATTTTCCCTGCTTTTTGATTTGCGGAAAAAGACAACAACGTTACCGGAAGGGCCTGGTCGATTTGTCCATTGCTATTGGGTTGACCCACAGTTTGAGGGCTGGGCGCACTCCAGGAAAACTCGCGATAAATAGTGCCCTGCCCGCTTAATTGCAGTGAATTCCCATCCGGATCGGTTCCATCTTCGGAAAGTCCGATATCGGAACTGGTTAAACCCAGGGCAGGACCATCCTGTGCGTTGAATACACCTTCATAACTTAAAAACTGAATCACATTCCCCTTATAGTCTAAACAGAAGCCATCCGGTCCATCCTGGATGCCGTTTACAGACATGGAAAGTAAGAGGAAGCTGTCTTGTACGACGCCCTGCGAAAAATTATCCGTTGTAAAACTACTATAGACTTGCCCGGTTGAGCCATCATATAAGCTAAGGGTGAGGTTTGCAAAATCCGTAAAATTATATGGCACAACAATTTCAACAAATTCATTGCTATCGGCCCCCTGATCATCATAGTGAAATTCATTTATCCAGAAGTGGGGATTGGAAATGGGATTTTTCATGACCCAATCTACAGCCGACCAAAGGAAGGGCCAGTCCGAGCCGTTATCATTCAGGCTGTCTCCAAAAGTGGTCCCATCCCGGTTGCTGTCTTCTTCCGTTTCCGGATGTGGTCCGGAAAACAGTACACGTCCGTTGCCATAAGTAAAATTTATGATCGCAGGCAGGTTATACCAGGCGTCCCATGTGGCTACGGTATCCATGGCTTGTGCCGGCTTGGGTTCATAAACAGGTCCGCCATAATAAAGGATCGTTTCATGCCCGCTGCTATAGGCATTTATTGGATTGTTCATGTTCATCGTAACGTTGGTCATGGTGTAGTTTGCCCAGGGCGCAATGGCGTCGATGGCGCCGCGGGCAAATCCGTTAAACAGCTCCAATTGGTAGTCGTAGATGCCGCCTTCCCATTCAATCGAATCACAGGCAAAATAAGAACCAGCGCACATTCCCATATAAAATCCACCCAGATTTACAATATCACGGATATGCTGTAAACCGCTGGCATTGATGGCCTGCTTATAATAGTAAGCGTCCCCGCCAGGAAAAAATATACCCTGATAATAATCTTTTAAATCCAATGTGTTTATATCATGGGAATTGACCTGCTCGTGGGATATGCCTTTCCAGTCGCAAAATTTTTCAAAAGAAACAATGCCATCGGCCCAGGTTCCCGGTCCATTGTAAATGGCCACTTGTGCCCCCGTAATGGCCAAAAGAGGCGAGAGACTGATCAACAGAAAAATGAATAAGGTACGAATGGGTATGTTATGTTTTTTCATTAGCCATTATAATGGAAATATAGGAAAAAGGCAATCTTCATTTAAGATTGCCTTTAAAGTTAAATAAAAAGGTACTAAAAAATAGTCCGCAAGATGTAATAAAACATGATAGCACCGGCGGCGCCAACCGGAATGGTGATAAGCCAGGAAATAATAATATTGGTGATGACTTTAAGATTTAAGGATTTGATGCCCCGTGCAAAACCAACCCCGAGTACGCCTCCCACAAGGGTATGTGTTGTACTTACGGGTAGCCCAAGCTTGGTAGCTATAACTAGTGTTATGGCCGTGGCAAATTCCGCTGCAAAACCGCGGGTCGGTGTAAGTTCGGTAATTTTTTTACCAATGGTCAGCATAACGCGCCAGCCCCAGGTTGCAAGTCCCATAACAATACCGATACCTCCAAGGGCAAGCACCCACACCGGCACCGGGGTGTTCATGGCGATAACCCCATCTTGCAAAATGGTGATTACGGCGGCAAGCGGCCCAACGGCATTGGCCACATCGTTTGCACCATGGGCAAAGGCAACAAAGCCGGCGCTAAGGATTTGCAGGTAAACAAATATTTTTTCTACGGTTTTGCTGGTGTCATCATTACGCTCAACCATAACATCGGATTTTATTTCAACGGCAACTTCTTCCAGGTCATGACTTAACATTTCCAGGCGTCGTGAGGACTCTCCGGAAAGTTTTGAAGACGCCTTTTCCAAATGTTGCAAGGCCTTTTCAATCCGGCGTGCAACGGACGGGGAAACAACCATTGCTTCGCTTTCTGCTGGTTCTGCTTCTTTGATACGACGGATTAAAAAATAGCTTATCAGTGCGGCAATCAAACCTACAATGACACTTACGCCTAAAGCATTTGAAAAATTCAGATCGAGATGCAGGTTTTTCAATCCCTTGAAAACCATGGCCAGCGAAAGCACCATAAAAACAAGAAAAACCAGGTAGGGGGCCAGCCTTTTGGTCACCGCGACCGGATCGGGGTTGTAATATATCAAACGGCGGATAAGCGAGAAGAGCACAAAGGCAATGGTCCCGGAAAGCAGAGGCGAAACAACCCAACTGGCAACAATGGAGCCGACTTCGGCCCAATGGATGGCGTTGACCCCCGCAAACACAATACCAAATCCAAGAACAGCCCCAACAATGGAATGGGTTGTGGAAACGGGCCAGCCATAATAGGAGGCAACTTGCAACCATATTGCAGCGGCAAGCAAAGCGCCGATCATTCCAAAGACCAAATCCAACTCATGGCCAACAAATATGCCCGGGCTTATGATTCCTTTACGGATGGTTTGTGACACATGGCTGCCGACAAAAAAGGCACCGGCAAATTCCAATACCGCGGCGAGGATAACAGCCCGTTTAACTGTAAGGGCCCCGGAACCGACAGAGGTGCCCATGGCGTTGGCAACATCGTTTGCGCCCACGCTCCAGGCCATGTAAAAACCGGCGGCTAATGCAATTATCGTAAGTATGAGTGTTGTGTCCATAATAGTCTCAGATTAAAAAC
Source organism: uncultured Calditrichaceae bacterium (assembly GCA_964456445.1). Lineage (GTDB taxonomy): Bacteria > Calditrichota > Calditrichia > Calditrichales > J004 > CAYWBI01. The sequence goes on along the minus strand of CAYWBI010000118.1, from coordinate 3,163 downwards.
CTAATTATTTTCCAGTAGCATCGATAATTTATTGGCCAGTTTTTCTGACAAATTACTTAGCGAGGCAATTGTTTTTATAATGTTTATCCACAAATTGAAACAGGTGTATTCCAGCGGTTTATCCATATTGTACAATTTTTTTAACAGTATATGCTGGATGATGTCAACTTCATGTTCCAGATAAGAAACATCATACGCCTGCTGACGGATTTTTTTTGCTTCGCTGCCACCAAAAGTATATTCCATCAAATTCGGCAGATCGCTTATCATTTTTCCAACCAGATGAACGGCCTCGATGTTTTTTTGAAGAAAGGTTTCAAAGTCTTTTTCGATATTTTTTACGGCCTTCATATTTTTTAGGGTCATCAAAACACCAATATCTTCTGCTTTATCGGCCAGAGAATCTTGTAAAGAAAGAATATCCAATAAATCCACACGACGGATGGAGAGCAATATCCCCCGGTTAAGATTATTACGGATTTCATTCTTGGTTAAATCGGCCGAATGTTCCAGCTTGGAGATTTCAGCCGCAATTTCCTCGGTTTTTTCTACATCCCTTTGGATATAAGCATCAAAGAGTGGCGATACTTTTTCCACACATACCAAAACTTTATCCATGTGTTTTTGTAATAAATCGAAGGGGGAGCGGGAAAATAAATTTTCAATCAAGCTCATAATATGGCTCCATTTTGATTATAAATTTGAATTTAAATTGTTTGACCGGTATAAAATCGAATATATTCATTGGAGTGGATACAATACAATTTTTCAAATTAATTTTTAATTTACCGCTTCAGGTTTTTTTTATCAATAAAAGATTCATTTCTAACACAATTCTAATATTTAGCTATGTTCATTTTAGGTTCAACAAACCGTCAGTCACTTAACATCCACGGTTCCTGGCTTTTAAGATGGGAGAAATATTTATTGCCGCATTGCTATCCGCACCTATCCGAAAGGAAAACTTTCGCACTTAAAATAACGTCCCGCCCGAAATTATTCCGGGAATATGTTTTACAGTCCTCCCGGCATTTACTCTTTATCAAGGAAGGTCCGCTACTTGATTAATTTCCATCTTGGCCTTAGTTTGAAAATCATTTTCCATATTATCCAGAATCGTACAGAGTAGCGGCCCTGTTCTATTCATTAATTTGTTACCGGGGATTCCCGGGTCAAAAGAACCATAACAAAACCGGAGGTTCCTGTGAGTTCAAAAAAACCTTTAGAAGGCGATGTATATTATCCGTCAGAAGAAGTAGTTAAACAAGCCAATGTCCCGGAGTATGACAGCTTATATAAAAAATCCATTGAAGATCGGGAAGGGTTTTGGGCAGAGCAGGCAGAGCATCTGGAATGGTATCAAAAATGGGATACGGTTCTTGATGACAGCAACAAACCTTTTTATAAATGGTTCAGCGGCGCCAAAACGAACATTATCCATAATGCAATTGACCGGCATCTGTCCACCTGGCGGCGGAATAAACTGGCGTTTATCTGGGAGGGCGAGCCGGGCGATGTAAAAACATATTCATACCATGCCCTGAACCGCGAAGTTTCTAAATTCGGTAACGTACTAAAAAGCATGGGCGTAAACAAAGGGGACATTGTAACCATTTATATGCCTCAAATCCCGGAACTGGCCATTGCCATGTTGGCCTGCGCCAAAATTGGCGCTGCCCATAGCGTGGTTTATGGGGGTTTCAGTGTTGAGGCCCTGGCCGAACGCATAGCAGACGCCAACAGCCGCGTACTGGTCACTGCCGATGGCGGCTATCGGCGCGGCAAGCCAACCAATTTAAAGGGGATCGCCAACGATGCCATGCGCCGTTCGCCAACCATTGAAGTGTGCATCACCGTAAAACGTACCGGCGAAGAGTGCTTTATGGAAAGTGACCGCGATTTCTGGTACCATGATCTGATGGGGTTGCCGAATGCCGGGGCAAAATGTGACACAGAAGTGATGGATGCCGAAGATATGCTGTTTATCCTTTATACTTCAGGGACAACCGGACGCCCCAAGGGCCAGGTTCATACCCATGGCGGATATAGCGTTTACACGGCCACAACACTGCGTATGGTATTTGATATAAAGGACAATGACCGCTGGTGGTGTGCCGCCGATCCGGGCTGGATAACCGGACACAGCTACATCATATACGGGCCATTGATTATTGGCGCCACTGTTATGATGTATGAAGGCGCGCCCAACCACCCCTATCCAAACCGCTGGTGGGGCATGGTAGAGAAATATGGCATCAGCATACTATATACTTCCCCGACGGCCATTCGTGGATTGATGCGTTTTGGCGACGCCTGGCCGGCACGTCATGACATTAGCTCCCTTCGCCTCTTAGGTTCCGTTGGAGAACCAATAAATCCGGAAGCCTGGAAATGGTACTATAAGGTGATCGGAAATGAAAAATGCCCCATTATGGATACCTGGTGGCAAACCGAAACCGGTGGGTTTATGATTACCCCAATCCCGGTGATGCCGTTAAAGCCTGGCTCGGCCACAAAACCCTTCTTTGGAAATGAAGTTGCCGTTGTCGATGACCACGGTAAGGAAGTTGCAGTGGGGGAAGAAGGCAAGCTGGTTATTAAAAATCCCTGGCCGGGCATGGCGCGCACTATTTATCATGATGAAGAACGCTATGTAAATACCTATTGGAAAGATTATGAAAAACAAGGATGGTATAAAGCGGGCGACTCGGCACGTATCGATAAAGACGGTTATGTATGGGTTATCGGCCGGATCGACGATGTGATCAAGGTCAGCGGATACCGTTTGGGAACAGCGGAGATCGAAAGCGCCCTGGTCAGTCATTCCATGGTATCTGAGGCCGCCGCCATTGCCCTGCCCCATGAATTAAAGGGCAACGCGATTCACACCTTTGTAATTTTAAAGGCCGGTCAAAGCGGTAACGGGGATTTGGCCGAGGAATTACGCAACCATGTGGCCAGTGAGATGGGCCCCATTGCCAAACCGGAAACCGTGCAATTTGTAGATGGACTGCCAAAGACCCGTAGCGGAAAAATTATGCGCCGTGTTCTAAAAGCGCGTGCCCTGGGCCAGGATGAAGGTGATCTAAGCACACTCGAGGAATAAATAAACGGCTCTACTGGTTTTTGTGTGGAAATAGAATACGCCTTTTAATGAACATGA
>CAYWBI010000117.1:0-11911 GCA_964456445.1 uncultured Calditrichaceae bacterium | reverse complement strand
AATTCTATCAATTCCCCGGATCATCCCAAATTGAATTTTACTTTTGCAGCGGACAGTGCAGATACGGTTGCGGCGACAAATGATGCAACAATTTTTGATTATGATAAAATACAAGGTTCTGCGTTGGACACAAAAGGTTTTTTTGTAAGCAGTGGGCTTCCTTATCACGCGCTATTAAAGTTTGATTTTTCCAGTATCCCAAAGGATGCGATTTATTTTTATACAAATCTGCGACTTGGCGAGGCGGATGAAAACGCGTATAAGAACCCTGATAAAACAACGCCAATAGTTTTTCACGCAGTGACAAATCTGGATGGAGAAGAATTCAACCCCGCAACAGCATTTAGTTTAAAAAGTGTTGCTGGTTACTATGAATTGAACAGTCCGGATATCTTGGGCACACGTTTTACACAGGAAGTGGCCAATGGTACGTTTAAAAATGAATGGTTTGAAATACAATATTTATATGAAATTAGTGTTCCTGCGTTTGACGAAGGTGATTTTTCTAAAACATCATTTAAAGACGTAAACAGTAGCGAAAAACCAATGTTAATCTTAAAATATTTTACAAATAAATAAGCGAGAATTAAATTTGAAAAAGCTAATATTATTATCGATGTTCGTTCTTATGACCCATCTTACAGCAGGAGAGTCACAATTTGGGTTAACGGCTAACTCATTAGGGGTTATGAAACTGCCATATTCCGGTAGTGGCCTGGGGCGCTCATATGAAATTGGACATGCAGATTCGTTAATTTTAAGTTTCAGAAATTTTTCTGCCTGGACATCAATCCCAAGGACAACCCTGACCATCAATACAGAATTTGATGCCTATTTTTTAAAGAATAATTCTGCAACCGAAACGATAGAAAACGGTAATTTTCAAGGCGCTAATTTAGCCGTACCCTTAATTGTTGATAAATTGGTCTTTGGTGCGGGGATTGAACCCTATACGTCGATTGAACAAAGATATATATCTAAATCAACCTTTGATGGAAACAACGTAACTGAAAATGTATCAATTTTGGGCGGCTTGTCCCGGACACATTTAATGTTTGCCTATAAACCATATCGTATGCTTTCTTTGGGGGTAGGCTATGAATATACTTTTGGCAATATATCGGATAAAGTAGTAACGGAAATAGATGATAATTTTGCATCCAAAATAACGTATGAGTATCAAAGACAATACAACGGACATGGTATATTGCTTTCAGCCCATATTATACCAACAGAAAAGTTATCCATTGGTTTAATGTACCGACCATCCGTGGGAATAAATTATTCCCTTAAGGGTTTAACGCCGAGCAACGAATTAAATATTGCCAATGAACAGCATATTGATTTACCTTCGGAATTAAATTTGGGACTTGAATATAATCTTTCACAGGACTATGCCACGGGTATTGATTTTATTTACCAGGATTGGAAAGACGGATATAAATTAAATAACATCAGTGCGACGGAGGGGAACACCTTTTTTCATTTGGGTTTTGGAGCTGAAAAAAAAGGGAGTCGTCGTCAATTCATAAAATATGCGCAGCAGATTGATTACCGTCTCGGTTTTTTTTATTCTCAATTGGCACATAAGAATAATGGCAATTCTGTATTTGAATATGGCATATCAGCAGGTTTAAGCTTACCGATTCAACGTTTTAGGTCTAAGTTTAGTTTCTATTCAACGGTTTCAAAAAGAGGTTCTATCTCTAGAAATGCGTTGCAAGAATGGGTTGTTAAGTTTGGCCTAACCATAAGCGCAAATGAATTGTGGTTTGTAAATTTAGAAGACTAAAAGGGAGATGAATTATGAAGATGCTACTAATAATACTGCTTTTAATAGCCGGATTATATGCACAGGATGTCGAGATGCCTGATGATGAAGAAGGTGACTCCGCACAGGTAGAAGTTAAATGTGAACCGGATGATTTATCGGTGCCATATGATAACTTTGCCGGCACGGCCACTTCGATAATGGATATAAAACTTTGGTATAGTTATGGCTATGAGCATTATAAAAACAAAAATTATTCAGCGGCATTGCCATACCTATGGAAGGTTTATGAAAATGACAGCTCAAAATATGGTGAACGTGCAATCGGTAGAATAGCTGCGGCTTATTTTTATGAACAAAAATATGACAGCACATTACTGGTATGCTATAAAGGGCTAAAGCGTTTTCCGAAAAACCAAAAATTGCATTATTATGCTGGTTTTTTACAACAAAAATTGTTTCATGAAAAATGTGCCATACCCCATTACCTGGCGATGATTGAAAAGAGCCCTAAAAATAAAATATATCTTGAAACCCTGGCTCTTTTGTATTTCAAAACGGATGATAAGAAGGCAATTGAATATCAGCAAAAAGTAGTCGATTATTTCCCGGATGATGCCAAGGCTGCAGAAACCCTCGGCTTGTACATGCAGGCGCTTTTGGGCAGCGCCAAGGAAGCCTGGAAAAATGCCTGGGAAAAAGATAAAACAAATCTAAAAGCAGGCAGAAATTATGTAAAAGCACTTATTGATGAGGGGGAGTATAAAAAAGCTTTACCGCCATTAAATAAAATTATTAAACAGGGGGCCGAACCAATTGATTATAAAAACCGTGCGGTTGCCTATGAAAACTTATCACAGTTTAAGAAAGCCCTAAGAGATTTAAAGATCTGGCGGAAAATAGAGCCGGACAACATCGAAATATATCTCTTTTTGGCTGATGATTATGCAGCGCTTAATCTGTTCTCGACGGCCAATAATTGGATAAGCAAAGCCTTACGAAAAAAACCCGGCTATGGCAAAGCTTATATCGCACGCGGAGAGCTATATGAGGCCACAATCAGTTATTGCGAATCCAAAAGAAAAAGCAATAAATTGGAAATGGAAGATAAAATGGTCTATGAAAAAGCGCGTGAACAATATAAAAAAGCGATGAAGGATTTTACCGTAAAAGCCAAAGCCAAATCCAAATACAGGGCGCTTGCTTCCTTTGTAAGGACCAAACAGGATAAATTTATGCAGCCGGACGCGAAAATAAAAAGCACGTGTTATTCTTATATAAAATAACGAGGCCTTAAGGTGAAGATTTTTATTGGTTCTGATCATGCCGGATATTTATTAAAAGAGGCACTAAAGAATTACCTGGTACAAAAAGAAATTGAATACAAGGACCTGGGGACTTTCTCTGAAGAGTCCGTAAACTATCCGGAGTTTGCTTATAAAGTGGCCGATGGTATCTCCAAGGATTTGGCCCATCTTGGGATTTTAATTTGCGGAACCGGAATCGGAATGAGCATAACCGCCAATAAAATTAAAAACATACGCGCTGCTGTGGTCCACAATATTGAAACAGCAAAATTAAGCAGACTACATAATAATGCCAATGTATTATGTTTAGGCGCACGTGTGTTAAATGAAGACCTCGCATTGGAGATTCTTGATGTTTGGCTGAATACCTCTTTTGAGGGAGGCAGGCATGAAAACAGAATAAATCTAATTACTAAATTGACAGGTTTATAATAAGAGGTATTATGTCTAAATTAAAAGATCAGGACCCTGAAGTTTTTGCTTCGATATCAAAAGAAAAAGACAGACAAAATAATACTATAGAGCTAATAGCGTCGGAAAATTTTGTCTCCGGGGCGGTACTGACGGCAGCCGGCTCGATAATGACTAATAAATATGCCGAAGGATATCCCGGTAAACGATATTACGGCGGATGTGAAAATGTAGATATCGCAGAAAACCTGGCCCGGGACAGGGCCAAAAAGTTATTTGATTGTGAATATGCAAATGTTCAGCCACATTCCGGTTCCCAGGCAAATATGGCGGTCTATTTTTCTTTTATCAAACCCGGTGATACCGTTATGGGGATGGATCTGTCCCATGGGGGACATTTAACACATGGCTCGCCGGTAAACTTTTCGGGTATGCTGTATAATTTTGTTTCTTATGGTGTGGATAAAGAAAGCGGTACGATTAATATGGACAGGGTGGCGCAGCTCGCCAAAGAAAACAAACCCAAGTTAATTGTTGTGGGCGCCAGCGCGTATTCAAGACACTATGAATTTGATAAATTCCGGGAAGTAGCGGATTCCATCGGGGCGGTTCTGTTTTGTGATATCGCACATCCCGCAGGTTTAGTTGCAGCCGGGGTACATCCAAGTCCGTTGCCGTATTGTGACATTGTTTCAACAACAACCCATAAAACATTACGCGGCCCCAGGGGCGGGATGATCATGATGGGCAAGGATTTTGAAAATAAACTCGGTATCGTAGCCCCAAAATCCGGGCGGGTTAAAAGGATGTCGGAAATCGTTGACAGCAAGGTAATGCCCGGTTTGCAGGGCGGCCCGCTAATGCACATTATTGCCGCAAAAGCGGTTGCCTTTGGAGAAGCATTAAAGCCGGAGTTCAAAGTATATGCCCGGCAAATAATCAAAAATGCCCAAACTCTGGCCCTGGAACTTATTTCCCGTGGGTATAAGATCGTGTCCAATGGAACAGACAATCACGTGTTTCTTGTTGATTTGACAGAAAAGGGCATTACCGGTAAAGCTGCCGAAAATGCCCTGCACGCGGCGGGGATAACGGTTAATAAAAACATGGTCCCTTTTGATACACGCAGTCCTTTTGTTACCAGTGGTATGCGTCTTGGAACGGCGGCAATGACAACCAAAGGCATGAAAGAAAACGAAATGAAAACCATTGCTGGTTTCATTGATAAGGTTTTAAGCAACCCGGATTCTGAAAAAATACAAGGTGAGGTTTTTGCAGCTGTTCGGGAAGTAAGTAAGAACTTTCAGATGTATAAATAACACAGGCGCTTAAATCGTATAATAAATTACAATGGCCCCATGTTTAAAAAGTCCTTTATCTTCTTGATAAATGCTCAAAGAACAAAACATCTTATCGTCAGATGTCGGCTTCTTTCAACTTTTTAAAGATGGGGTTTTTTAGGAGATATCATGGGCAACAATGAAATGCCCTTCCTTGATCATTTGGAAGAACTACGCTGGCGCCTGATAAGGTCTTTTATAAGCATATTGCTTTTAACCATTGTTGCATTTGCTTTTTCCGATTTATTTTTAAAGTATCTCATTTTACCTGCACAAAAAATAAAAGCGCCTATAAACCTTCAGGTTCTCAAGGTACAGGCAATATTTGTTATCAAATTGGAACTGGCCGTTATTGTTGGCGTTGTGGCAAGTATCCCGTATATTCTTTACCAGATATGGGGATTTCTCGCGCCGGGTTTAAATCAAAATGAAAAAAAATATATTTGGCCGATTATTCTGATTGCCATGGTAAGTTTTCTGGTCGGCGCGTCATTTGCCTATTTTATTATAATCCCCTATGCCCTGGATTTCTTTTTGGGATTGGCGCCACAAAACATTGCCAATAATATCGCCCTGGATTATTACTTTGGCTTCATGGTGCGCCTGATACTGGTATTCGGAATAGTCTTTGAGTTACCGGTACTAAGCATGGTACTTTCCATGTTCGGTCTGATAACGCCAAAATTTTTACGCAAATATCGCCGCCATGCAATAGTGGTCTTTTTTATCGCGGCTGCGATCCTCACCCCACCAGATCCTACAACCCAAATTTTATTGGCAGTACCCATGGTTTTGCTTTACGAGGTAACGATTTGGGTGTCGTTTTTCTTTTCTAAAAGAAGGAAGACAAAAGCCCTAAAACAAAAGTAAATTACATGTATTGATAACACGTGGTTGATAATCGGGATGAATCAATTATTCTATAGAACCAATCGGCCATGAAAATATCAGAATCAGCAAAGCAAGGTGCTCAGCGACTTTAATTATAAAAACGTTTGATGTTCACTTCATCATCAATAGGCTTTCCACCTATGAGAAAATCATACATTTGCCGGGCAAAAAAGGGCGCCAATGAATAACCCTTGGTTCCCAGGCCGCCAAAAACATATACGTTTTTAATATGAGGATGACGGCCAAGGATGGGACGCCGATCCTGTACCCCCGGACGAATGCCTGCCTGATGATCCAAAATCCTATAGGGTCTTGTAATAATGCGTTTCAATTTTAGTTCTAACGCTACAAAGCCTTCCCGGGTTGGCTCTTGAGAGAAATCGTCCCAGCGATAGGTGGAGCCACATTTTATTTTGTTCCCGGATAAGGGCAGTAAAAACGCCCCTTTGGAAAGAATATAATCAAAGGAGTGAAGATTGGGAATGGTAAGCGTAAAAACATCCCCCTTGCTTGGTAAAATTGGCAAACCCTTAAAAAGGGGATTGTTCTTTATCTGCCAGCCATCACAAAAGATGATATTTCTTGCCGATTCATTTTTAAATGACGCTATCGAACCCTTCGCTAAACCGACCGTATCAAAAACCCCATGTCTTAAAAGGCCATTTAATTTAAAATAATCTGAAAAAGCAGACATTAAAAGAGCAGAATCAATGTGTGCCGCATGTTTTAATATACCATATCCAAATGACGAATCTACAATACTTAAATCGGGAGTATATGCTTTGTTCCGGATATAAGAAAGATAAGCCGGATCAAGAAGTTTACTGTCCCAGTCATTGGCCTGCCCGATGGAACTGAAAACACGCACCAGCGGCAATGGGCGAAAAACAGAAACGTTAAAGTCCTTTTCAATTCTTCTATAAAAAGTATAAGCAAATGGGATAAGGCAATCGGCACGCCAACTTTTGGAAAGACGTTTTCCGGTTATTGGATTAATCAATGCCCCGGCAACTGAAGATGCGTTTTTTTCACCGGAATCAATAATACATATTTTTTTCCCGGCCTTATGCAGTAGATACGACAGGATAGAACCAGCAATTCCCTGGCCGATGATAAAATAATCGTACATATATTCGCTTATTATTAAAGATAAAGACAGGTCCAAGCGCTATTGTTTTTAAAATACAAAAAGGAAGTATTGGTATTTGTTTTTTTTTAGTCTCACCAACAAATAAGTGCATAAAATTTAATATTGGTATAAGGCAGGATATGCAAAAAAACGCCCCCCATTATTTTGATATTTGAAAAACTATGCTTAATGATAAAATTATGAAATGGTACAACAGAAAATGTAAGAGGGCATGGTTTATAGATATATACAAAAGTTTTTTTAAAAAAACTTTTCAAGTTCGGCTTTAAATCGCCCCACACGAATTTTATCTTCACCGTAATTCCAGTATTGATAACGATATGAAATTTTTAACCACATTGTTCTCCATCCCCAATGAATGTCGGCGCCAAACTCGTTATTTAATTGATATTCCCTTATTGTCTGGTCCCGGCTGAGGGTGCTTGCAAAACCATTTATAAACAACACGGATGTTGCCTGCCAATTCAGCCTGATTTTTGCCAGGTACATCAGCATTTTATCGTTGAGATCAAGATACTTCATCCGAAAAACTTGTAGGTCTGCTGACAACATCAGATCGTTCCCCGGACGAAAATAGCTGGCGTTTTGCAAATTAACCTGTTGGTAGGTCAGCTCCCGGGATTTATAATTCTTTTGCTCGAAAGAAAGTGAAGATCCGTAATTAGGACCATTAAAAACTAATTTTAAACCAAGGTTTTTAATATATAGATTCTGTAAAAAATTAGTGCTTTCCGGTTCGCCCTCAAGAAAATCTTGTGAGTGGTTGTTTGTGTTATAGTATAGGTTGAGCCAACCGAAGGATAGCGAACTGTTAAAACTGCGGGTCTTAATCTGGAATTTCATGGAAGGCGATGTTATAAATTTATAATCAACAAAAACTATTTGATCGGGTTCAATACGCCCAAGTGGATTGCGAACGATTACAGTATGTTCCCCAAATTTTTCAAGGACAAAATCCTTACCGGTGCCTTCTTCATATATTATGTCATTTTCCTTGCTGTAAACCTTTATGGAAGAAAGAACGATGTTGCGTTCTAAAAGAAAGGGCGGCTGTCCATTGGAAAACACATAAGATTCGGCAATAACCGTCCTTATCCTGCCCTTAATATTACGGTCATTTTTAGAAATGGCTTGCCGAAACCCCAACTGTATTTTGCCCGAAAGGGGCAAAGATTTAACATAGTTTATCCCGGCATCGTAGTAATAAGAAAAATCATATCCCGTATTCATTTGACTGTAAGAAAGCCCGCCACCAACAGTTGATGTTACGCTTTTATAAAGCTGGTGGTTTATAGCGGCATAGCCGGTATGCATATTAGAGTTGAACGCACTTGTTTTTATAGACAAAAAATTATAGTTCCATTTACTGCTAAATCCGTATGGATGTAAAAATTTAAATGTTTGTGACGCCTTTATGTTTTGGTATCCGTACCCGTATTTTCTCTTATAAAAACTAATGAGGCTTTCAGAAGTATTTTCCTTCTTCGGATCGAAAAAATAATGAAAACGCAGGTTAAAATCATGTGTCCTGGAGCTGCGCTCAGAATAAATACGATCGGTAATATCCCGGTAATTGTATCTTACTTTAAGTTTATGGGTATCCATAATAATGTTCCCCGAGTAGATAACACTTCGCCTTATCTGATCGCGTTGGGTTGTTCGGTCCGCCCGGCCCCACTCCTCATTTCTGTCATATTTTTCTAAGCGAATTATGGAGGGGATGAACAATTTGTTTATGGCAAAACCAACCTGATATTTATTGATATATGAAAAGGTATGGCCGCCATAACCAATATTAAGGTTGTTTTTCAACCGGTTCCAAACAAAGGTTAGGGGAAGCGGGCTGTTCCTGAAAAATGAAAATGAAGCGGTGCCATTTATAAATTTACCATCCGAATCACGTTTAAAATCCTTACGGTTGTACTTTTCCTGTGACAAGGCGAAGGTCAGGCCCCAGTCAAACTTTAATATTCTTGGGTCTATCAAAAAACCGGCGTTCTTTAAACCGATAGTCTCTTTATAATATGGCCGTGTGGACAACAGGGGCATAATCCGGCGTTCGTAATTATATGTAAAATGCAGCGTCCCCTCCAATGGGCTTAACCGTAAAAAGGGCCGATTTTGGCCCTTCCCGTTGAACGGTAATAAAAACATCATAAATAGAAAAAGCGCTATGTAAAAAAACATTCTTTTCATTGCGAAGCCTGTTTCTTGCGTATTTCAAAGCATAAGAACATCCCTGTTCCAACTATTAAAGAAAATATTCATCCTCGCCATTGTGTGGATTATGACAGTCATAGCAGGCACTATCGCCAATGTCCTCATGGTTTTCGTTATCTTTGATATCTTCATCATGACACTGAAAACATAAAGCCTGGCCGGTCATAACCAACAGGTTTTCATTTTTACTACTATGCGCGACATGACATTCCAAACATTCCCCTTCATTCACCGGGTCATGTACGAACCGGGCCTTAACGATATCCGGGTGACAATCCTTACATAAAGTTGATACTTCCATTTTCAGAAGATGCGGGAAATCCGAACTATGCGGGTTGTGACACGCAGAACACTTACCTTTGCCTACAGGACCGTGAATATGTATATCGTTTTCAAAATCATCGTGGCATTCAGAGCATAATGCCCCCTGTTTTTGGGTTAGTACCGCCGGGCTGTCCGAGCCATGCGGGCTATGACATTCGGTGCAATCGCCATCTTTAACCGGCTCATGGACATACTTTCCCCCGTCGTCATCGTGGCATTCAAAACATAGCCCCGGTACGGGTTTATTAAGTGTGTATTCATTTGGTGTGCCATGCGGATTGTGGCAATCCAGGCACTCCCCCTCTTCCGCAGGGTAATGGCCATATTCCACATCGATGAGTTTTTCATGGCAATCCAAACATATTTCCTCCGGGCTGTTTTTTAACTTGTACCCCTTGTTTACTTCATGACAAGGCGAGCAGTAGTTTCCTTTGATCTGTGGATGCGTATAAACCAGTGCGGTCCTTCCGGAAGGCGCTTCAATCTTTTGGGGTTTGGCAACCTGAAGGCTGTCCTTTGCTTTCACCATCGGGCTTTCTTCCCTTACGCCGTCAAAAAAGAAGGAAAGAACACGAAGCCTGACCGAATGGCTGCAAGCAGCAAAAACCATTAGGAAACTTAATAATAACCATATTTGAAATAGTACCCTCAAAAACAGTTTCATTTTATGTGCCCTAATAAAAAACATTAATAACCGCTTTCTTACGGAGAGAGCCGATCAGTTCCTTTTCTTTCTGCATAAATTCAAAGTCATATAATTTCTTTTTCCATTTTTTGACATTTATCTCCTTAAAGGAAAGCTGCTTCTCCCTTTTTTTATCGTTTAGTTTTAAAATATGATAACCGTATATTGTACGGACGGGTTTGCTTATTTCATTTATTTTCATCTTTTGCGCAACAGCATCCAATTCGGGTATTAACTGTCCTAAATGCAGCCATCCGATGTCACCGCCCTTTTTATTGCTTAATGTATCATCAGATACTTCCTGGGCGACCAATGCAAAGGGTTCTCCGCTTTTCAACCGAACATAAACGTTTTCAGCCTTTTGTAGTCCGGCTTCCCAGCCGGGCTTCATGGACCCGGGCTGGACATTTATTAAAATATGTGACATCTCCAAACGGGGGGGGATAACAAATTTCTTTTTATTTTTAAGATAATATGCAAAAACATCCTGATCGGTTATCTTGATTTTATCTGATATTTCCTGCCGGATAAATTGCTCAACCATCAAGCTCTTTTTGACTTTCGAAACCCAGGCGGCATAACTGTTTTGTGTTTTGGCAAGCTCGCTATAAAACCGTTCTTCGGAAGCATAGCCATTTTTCATCATATTTATTTTACTGTTAAGCTTGTTTTTGTCAACAACAATTTTGTGCCTGAGCGCTTCCTGGCCAATCAGCTCATCGTCTATTAAATGGTTTAGCGTTTTTGTTTTTATTGCGTTAAACCTTTTTTCCGAAACCCTCTGGTGGATCGAAATAAGCGGAAGTTTTTTATTAACATAGTACAAAAGGGTGTTCTCCGATATTTTCGTTCCATTAACCACGGCGGCTATTTTCTGAAAGGCATAAATGTGTATATTTAGCCCGCTCAAGAAAACAATCCATATCAAAAGGATCTGTCCTTTTTTGTATTTAAAAGTGTTCATATCGCCTCTGTAAAAAGCCTGTTTTATTCCAATATTTTAATATAATCCTTTATTAAAGAAGGGAGAGGGGAAGGCCCCTTCTCCCCAATCTTCATAGACCAAATTAATAAAAGAGAACATGGTTACCGATTAGATGTCATGGCACGTACTGCAAAGCGCACTATTTGCGTTATCTATCCTCAGAAAAGGCCGGTTGGAATTGTCATGCGGGTTATGGCATGAGGCACATTCAACCTGATCTTTTCCTACACCGTACAAAGGTAAAATACCTCCAACCTTTCCGTTGGTTGCCGCATGGAATTGCGGGTCCAATGTCGGATCATAAGTAATTGAAACCGGATGGTCATCGGAGAGATCGGTTCCAATATTTGTGCCTTCGAAGTTCGAACCGCCCGCAGGGTTTACTCCAACGTGACAGCTTGTGGCACAGGAGTTAATACCCACACCGGACGATGCGCTACCGAATTTTGCCGGTGGGACATTTATGATCTGGTCAAGCGCAATGGTATTGTCATGACAGGATAGACATGCAAGTGAACTCCCTTGTGGAGAACTCGCAATTGTCATGTCAATCGATGCACTGCTGTACATCGTATAGGGGCCGGCCGGCGTCTCGCGGTTCCATAACGGAGCGGCAATGGCCGTATTCGTATTATGTGGAGTATGACAATAGACACATATCTCGCCCCAATCCTGAAGACCCATGCCTTGACTGGCCTGACGCAGGTTATGCGGTGTATTCTCCACCTTATTGCCCGATTGGGCAAAGATATTTATGGGAAGCATCAGCGCGAGCGCTAATGTTCCCATGCCAAAAACAGAAATCCACTTTTTCATGGATACCTCCT
>CAYWBI010000116.1:0-11990 GCA_964456445.1 uncultured Calditrichaceae bacterium | reverse complement strand
CCATCAACCCCTTTATCTATAAGGCATCAGACTTTATGGACAGACACTAATTATCTTGCTTCTGTTTTGTCGAATAGATTGTCGATTTATTTAAGATTGGGGCCGGTTCATTTTGGTATAGTTTTAAGGTAAAAGAAAACTGTGTTCCTTTATTCAGCTCACTGGTTACATTGATTTTGCTATGATGTGCCTCTACGATTTTTTTTACTATGGCCAGCCCCAACCCGGAACCACCTAAATTTTTTGAGCGGCTCTTTTCTACCCGGTAAAAACGGTCAAAGATATGTTCTAAATCTTTTGCCGGAATGCCATTGCCGTTGTCCTGGATATTTATACATAGCTCATCTTTTTCCAGTTTCATATCAATGACAACTTTTCCATTCTCCTGAGTGTAGCGCAAAGCATTATCGATTAAATTGGATATAACACGATCGATCATGGCAATGTCACCTAAAACAAGCGGTACATTCTTTGGCATTTTTGTGATAAGATTGATTTTTTTATCCTCAGCCTGTGGCTGAAATTTCAGGACTATATCCTGAACAAGCTCGGCAATGCCAAAGGGTTCCAAATTTACTTTTGACTGAGATGCATCAAGCTTGGATAATTCAAAAAGTTCATTAACCAGATTATTAAGATTGATAACCCCACGCAATATAATTTCTAGAAAATGCTTTCGTTCATCGATCGAAAGTTTATCGTCGCGCATTAGTATTGTTTCGATATAGCCCTGAATTGAGGCCAGTGGGCTCCGTAAATCATGCGAAATGTTAGAAATGAGTTCACGACGGAGGATATCATTTTGTTTGAGTTCCTCGATATTCCCGGTAATCGTATCAGCCATATGGTTAAAAGCAAAGGTCAACTGCCCTACCTCATCAGACGATTTTACTTCGATACGCTCACCATAATTGCCCTTTTCGAATTCCTTGACGGCAACCGTCATCTTTCTGAGGCGCTTGGTTAAATTGAAAAATAAAATAGAGCCTAAAATCCCACCAAAAAATAAAATGATTCCAAAAGTAAGGGCCGTTGTACTTAAAATATAACTTCCGCCGACGCCGTTTATTGCATTATCATAAATCTCACTGCCAAGGATGATATAAATATATCCCTTGCCCTTTGAACCCATGTCCAAAGAAGCGGCAGAAAACACCTTTTCTTTTTTTAATGATTTTGGATCATCGCCCATAATCGGATATCGGGCATTCAGGCCAGGATTTATAAATTTTTTTATCGGTCGTAGGTTGATGTGTTTTCTTTTGATTTTTACCGGGTCCGAGAAATAGGCCGCCAAATTGCCCGAAGGATCGAGTAAATATATTTCAACCCTTGGATTCATTAACATCAGTTCCTGAATGATGGGTTCCACCCCGGCAAAATTGATACTGTCCTTTACAAAAGGTTCAAACTTTACAGCTAAGTTTCGTGCCAGGTTTCTGTTTAGTGTTTGATCGGTTTCACAAACAAAGTTCATCGATGAGTTAATCGATATAAAAGTTTGGACGCCTCCCAACAAAATCAATAATACAAAAAATATTAATGAAATTTTTCCAAAAAAAGTCCGAAAGAACTGTTTCATTCTTCAAAGTCCTCGTAATCGGCAAACTTATAGCCCACGCCCCAAACTGTACGGATAAATTTGGGTTGTGAGGGGTCTTTTTCTATTTTGGCACGTAAACGGTTTATATGTGAATTAACGGTATGTTCATAGCCTGTAAACTGATATCCCCAGACAATGTTAAGAAGATTTTCCCTTGTATATGCTTTACCAGGATTGGCGGCGAACAATGCCAGCAGATCAAATTCTTTAGCTGTCAGTTCAATGTTTTTTCCATCAAGCAAAACCCTACGTTTTTCCAGATTTACATTCAGATCGCCAAAGGAAAGCTCACTGACATCGCTGGATGTTTGATCTTCAATAACTGCATTTACCCTTCGGATAATTGCCTTTATCCTTGCGATCAGTTCACGGATGCTAAATGGTTTGGTCATAAAATCATCAGCACCAAGTTCAAGCCCCAAGACCTTGTCAAATTCTTCTGATTTTGCCGTTAGCATAAGAATGGGCAAGCTCTTTTTTTCCTGTCTGATTTTTTTACAGACATCAAGTCCATTCAATTTAGGCAACATCCAATCTAAAATGACCAGTTCATAGTCATTCTCCAAAGCCTTTTGCAATCCATTCTCACCATCAACAGCTCTGTCGAGACTTAATTGTAAATCTTTAAGATGCAACTCCAGCAAATCCGCAATGTCCGGGTCATCTTCGATTATTAAAACTTTCTTTTCCATATTATCCTCTTTTATTTTTAAAGTACCAGAATAAGATCCGACTGTCACATACGGGTCACAGATAATAAATATTTTACTTGAATTAATTTAGGATGCACACACATCGATGAAAATCGTAAGTGATACCATTACTCATATTCAATATTTGTATAATTGGGGTTCAAGCGATAGTCACCAAAACCTGAATAGTCTTCAAATACGAATGTTTTCTTTAAGCTATAATATCTCCATATAATATAAGCGCGTGTATCCAGTTCGAATGGGTGACGCTCCACATCATCCGGAGGCCCAAATTTAACAAGTATCCGGCCGCGGTCGCTTATCCACCCTGGGGAAGAAAAACTTGAATAATGTTGGTTGGCATAGTTGATACGCTTAAAATACTCATCCATCAATTCATTTTTTTTTGTATCGGGATTGGGGTCCCTGGCTCGCCAGAACCTTTTAAAAAAGGCCTTTTGCTCTTTCAGATCGCTATCGATATACGCACTCATTGAATCCGAGGACAAGATATATTTCATTTCGAGAAGAGCGGTATGTATGTCTTCCGATGTACTGGGCACGGTCTTCCAGAAAAAAGTTAATTTTTTTTCCTTTTTAATTTCCTCGCCGCCGACATTTACGGAAATTTTTAGCTTATATCGACTTGCCTTAAACAGATTTTTATGTATTTTTATCAAGATTGATTTTATTTTCCCGGAGATGGTGTCTTGAAGCGTTGAATCAAAATCCACCTTATTTTTACTCGTCACAAACTCGTATTTTACCAGGACGTTTTTGTTCGGTAGCTTTGAATAAACATCAAAATAAATATAAAAGACCCCTTGCCGGTCGGTAAAGTTTTCCACAAAAACAGGTTCAAAATCGCTTAACCAACCGGACGAATCAATGCTTATATTGTTTAAAAGCATCAAATCGCTTATGGCAACATCCTTATTCTGATAATCGGAGATACTGACTTTTATTTTGCGCTGTGAGGACTTCTTGGAATTTAAATCAATTGTTCGGATTAAAAATTTATATTCACCCGTGTTTAGTAGAATTTGATTTTTGATTATCCGTTTGTCGGTCCGGCTATTGGTTTTTACAAATTCCGCCACATGGTATTTTTCTGATGACGTGCGTGAAAAAATAAGTTTTTCGTCATTATCATAAATGGCAATGATCCACTCAATTTCCGCATCATATCCATTTGTATCGGACTTTACAAAAGTAAGATCATCGTTTAATATACTGCCAAGGATAAGCACCCTTTGCTGACCCGGCTTTTCGGTAAATTGACGTTCCAGGGCAACTTCGAAATATGGGATGCCAACCCCGCTAAGATGGTTTTCTTCAAAATACTGGGCAAAAGAAGATGTGGCATTGAACGTTATAAGCAGAAGAATGGAAATAAACGATATTTTTATTTTATACATGGTTGCCTCTTTCAGTTTAACTTTTACCCGACAAAACGTCCAAAAAGTTCATATTCTCCATTATCAATAATTTCTACATCCGCAAAATCACCTGGTCTAAAAGAATATTCTTTATCAACGGTGATGATTATTTCATTATCAATTTCCGGGGCATCCCGATAAGTCCGCCCAATATAAGTGGCGGTGTGGATATCATATTCATCCAGCAATACACGCTGAACACTTCCTATCAATTGTGCATTTTTATTACTGGATACATCGCGTTGAACAGACATCAACTCATCCTGACGCTGCCTGGCAACTTCCACATCAACCTTATTGTGGAGTAGGTACGCCGGCGTATTTTCTTCATCAGAATATAAAAAACTGCCCATTCTGTCAAATTGAAATTCATTTATAAAAGAGAGCAGTTCACTAAAGTCATCGTTTGTTTCACCGGGATGCCCGACAATTAAGGTTGTACGCAGGGTAATATGTGGAATCTCAGCACGAATCCTATTGAATATTTTATAAATCGTTTCCTTTCGTTCGCCCCGGCGCATGAGTTGTAACATACGGTCGCTTACATGCTGAATCGGCATATCGATATAAGGTAAAATTTTAGGATTGTCTTTCATAAGTTGTATCACTTCGAAAGGAAAGTTTGTCGGGTACCAATACAGGACCCGTATCCATTCGATACCATCAATCTCTGCAAGCGCTTTAAGTAAATCAACTATATTTTGTTTGTTATATATATCCTTTCCGTAAGAGGATGTATCCTGAGAAATAAGTATCAGTTCTTTTGCGCCGTTGGCGGCCAGTTTTATTGCCTCCCCCACAAGGCTTTCAATGGTTCGGCTCCTGAGCCTTCCACGAATCCCCGGTATTGCACAAAAGGCACATGTATGGTTACACCCTTCGGAAATCTTAAGATACGCAAAATGGCGTGGTGTGGTAACCTTGCGCATACGGTGCAAATTATCATTGGCGGCATGTTTTTTCCCGAGAGCGCCCAGAATTTCTTTATAGGCCTCTGTACCAAAAATTGCATCAACCTCGGGTATTTCTTTTTCAATATACGGTTTATAGCGTTCGGATAAACAGCCGGTTACAAAAACTTTTTTAGCGGGATCGTCTTCTTTAAGTTTGATGGCCTCGAATATGGCCTGTAAAGATTCTTCCTTGGCACTTTGGATAAAGCCGCACGTATTTACTATGATCAGATCCGAATCAGCCGGTTCATCTACCATTTCAAATTCATGTGCTTCCAGTTGCCCGGTGAGCACTTCTGAATCGACCAAATTTTTGGAACAGCCTAATGTAGTGATATGTACTTTTTTCATCTATTTATCAAACAATCCTTTCACGAACTCTTCGGGGTTGAACATTTCAATATCATCAATTTGTTCACCAACTCCAATATAACGCACGGGGATATTTAACGCACGTTTAATGCCTATAACAACGCCTCCCTTGGCCGTGCCGTCTAATTTAGTAAGAAATATTGAATCCACGTTGGCAACTTTTATAAACTCACGTGCCTGATTTATTGCATTTTGGCCATTGCCTGCATCCAAAACCAAAATGGTTTCATGAGGTCCGTTTTCGATTTGATTTTGGATAACCCGGTGAATTTTATCCAATTCCTTCATCAGGTTTACTTTGTTATGCAGCCTGCCCGCCGTATCGATTATTAAAACATCCATATTTTGTGCTTTAGCCGCACTGCATGCGTCATAAACCACTGCTGCCGGATCGGAATTGGCCTGATGCTTTACAACACGAATATCCAGTCGTTTGCCCCAGGTTTCCAACTGTTCGATAGCCGCTGCCCGAAAGGTATCGGCTGCGGCGAGCATTACCTTTTTACCTTTTCTTTTAAAATATCCTGCAAGCTTGGCCGTTGAAGTTGTTTTACCCGTGCCATTGACGCCAACCATCAGCAGCACAATCAATTTGTTATCCGGATATATTACCGGGTCAAAGGTAAGCAGTTCTTTTATCTCATCAATTATAAGTGTATCCAGTTCGTCCGCTGTTTGGTACTTTTCTCTTTTAACCCGTTTGCGGATATTCTCGATAATTTCTGTGGCGGAATCAATGCCCACATCGCCACGTATCAATATCTCTTCCAATTCATCGAGCAGATCATCGTCAATGATACGCTTGCCTGTCATCAATCTGTTTATTTTGGAAAAAACGCCACTGCGGGTCTTTGACAAGCTGGATTTAATCTTTCCGAGCAAATTATACTCCCTTTATATTTGGATAATCAAAATTAAATCGGTACCTATAGTACCATTTTGTTAGAAGGATTATCCCGCTTATCACAATTAAATAAAACGGGATTTTTATACATATAGCAATAGAGAAAAAAAGTATGGTGTATTTGGTTGTTTTAATGGCATATTTAACCTGCTGAATTAAAATCAGACGAATATATTGTGGTGCGGACACGGCCAAAATAAGACCAATAAAATAATCTTTATTCAGTACCGCAAAACCAACAGAAAGTGCATAGCAAAATAGCGCTACAATAATTATTTTTTTCGTACCGTATTTTACAGCAAGGGTTTCTTTCCTGCTTTTTACATCCCCCTCAATATCCGGCAGGGTTGTAAAAAAATAAAGCGCCGTATTTAGGAAGAGGTAAGGCAACATATCAACGATAATCACTAAACCGGGTTGTGAATTGTTCAGGGACCAGCCGACCGCAAAGGCCAGGCCGCCCATCAGTGCATTGGACGCCAGACTTAGCAACGGTCTGTTCTTTAACGAAAAAGGTGAATAATTATATAAATAGCCGGTAACGATTAAAAAACAAACAAGCCATAAAAACACATAAAGCCCTAAATAAGCAGATGTGAACAAGGCCAGCCCAATTAATAAGAAGGTTTCAACCAGCGCTTCTTTTTTCGTTATAATTTCATCGGCAAAAAAAAACAACTTATTGTTTTCCCTGTCCGATTCAATATCTTCCAGTTGGTTCAGTAAAAATGCCGCTCCCATGGCAGAAGCAAAAGCGAGCATCCCAAGTATAATCCGTAAGTAGTCTATGGATAATATCGCATTGTATGTCGGGAAAACTGTGCCTCGGGAAAAAACAAAATAGCCTGCCAGCAATGTTGACCACCCAGGCAGAAACAACATCGGACGCAGTACAAAAAAATAATCTAATATACGTTTTCCTTTTAACATAAACGATTAATCCAGATCCTTTATGTGCAAGGGATATGCCCCGGAAAAACATGCAGTGCAATATGATTGCCCGTCCTCGGAAGGCATCGATTTTAACAATGCATCAACGGATAAATAATCGAGAGAATCAGCATTAAGATATGTACAAATTTCCTGCACTGTTTTATTTGACGCAATAAGTTCTTCACGGGTTGGAAAATTCATCCCGTAATAACAGGGATACTTAATC
The DNA here is from genome assembly GCA_964456445.1 of uncultured Calditrichaceae bacterium. Lineage (GTDB taxonomy): Bacteria > Calditrichota > Calditrichia > Calditrichales > J004 > CAYWBI01. The sequence continues at coordinate 4,868 of CAYWBI010000116.1, read as the reverse complement.
GGAGGTGAACTGATGCGTAGATGCACTTCCCTGGCGCCCGCGGTGCGAATGGCCTGTACAATTTGTTTTAGCGTTGTGCCCCGGACGATAGAATCATCGACGATAACCACCCGGCGATTATTTAATATGCCATTGACGGTATTATATTTTAAACGTACACTGGATATGCGTTTTTCCTGGGTTGGCTTTATAAATGTCCGGCCCACATAATGATTACGTATCAGGGCAATTTCGAATTTCACATCGCTTCGGGCGGAGTAGCCAAGGGCGGTAGTGTTGCTACTGTCCGGGACCGAAATAACTATGTCCGCTTCAGCGGGGCATTCAAGGGCCAGGTTTTTACCCAGCTTACGCCGGGTTTTATCCACATAGTCCCCGAATATCCGGCTGTCGGGTTTGGAAAAATACACAAACTCAAAAACACAGTGGGCGGCTTTTCTTGTTTCGAAGGGAAAATGTGAATGCATGCCATCGGCATCAAAAACAAGCATTTCACCGCATTTAACATCACGAATATATTCGGCGCCTATAAGGTCGAGCGCCGACGTCTCCGATACGGTGACATAGGCGTCATCAATTTTGCCAAGGGCGAGTGGACGAAAACCGAAAGGGTCCCTTACAACAATTAATTTTTTCTTTGTAAGGAATACCAGACTGAAGGCCCCTTCAACCTGGCGTGCTGCATCCTGAATTTTGTCTTCTATCGATGAAGCCAATGATTTTGCAACAAGATGGAGTAAAACTTCGCTATCGGTGGTTGTTTGGAATATGGAGCCGCGGGCTTCCAGGGCAGCTTTAAGTTTCGATGAATTTGTTAAATTACCGTTGTGCCCCACCCCAAGTATCCCATCCTTGTGCCTTACAACAATGGGCTGGATATTTAGCGCGGCGGAATCACCGGTTGTGGAATAACGGTTATGGCCAATGGCAATATGCCCTTCGAGCGCCTGTAAATCATCCTCGGAAAAAACATCGGAGACAAGCCCCATACCAAGATGTTTTTTTATTTGATGCCCATTGCTGGATACTATGCCTGCGCTTTCTTGGCCACGATGCTGCAATGAATGTAAACACAAATATGAATACATCGCCGCTCTTGGCGTGCCATAAATACCAACGACGCCACAGAAATCGCTGGGTTTATCCAGGTTTTCATCAACCATTGTTTGTCCATTTCATTTTATATTGGAAAGCTTTGAATTTATAATTTTTATGAACTCAAAGCTATAAAATTCAGGAAGGTGCAAGAATTAATATTGCCAGCAAAGAACCTACGAGATTTGCAGTTAAATCCTTGCAGGAAAAGTGATTGCCTTTTTTTGTACTGTCCCATAGCTCTTTGCCAAGACCAACACTTATTGAAAATCCTATGGAACCGTATTGCGCTTGTTGTTTACCCTGTTTGAAATAACGATGTAAACTAAGTTGGGAAAAGCCGGTCAGGATAAAACTTGCCACAAGGTGTCTTCCTTTATCTACCCCGAACCAATTATCAACGATTTTGGTCTGCTGCTTCTGCTTTAGCGCTGGCTTATTTTGCAGGGAAAAGTCCACAAATCCCTGGCCACGTCCACTGACAATAGCGGAAAATACAATCAATATCAGTAATTTTTGCATTAAAATTCCAGGCGAAAATTTAGCGATGTTGAATTATTGGTTATCTTCGGATTGATCAGCAGCTTTGTTGTCTTGTCGAATTTATACAAATAAGCATCGACCTGGGCGTCGCCAATCATCAAAATATAAGAAAGCCCCAAATACCAATAAAAACGTGTCCGTTGATCAAGATAACGCCCTTCGTGTGTTCTTTTATAAAGGCGGTCATTATTATAAATCGTATAAGATATATAGCCCGTTAATCCGGCAAACATACCGGCTTTTAAATATTGTTCATTATAAATCTGTCCCCAGCCCGGGAGCATCAGTGAACGTAAACTTGCTCCCCATGGCGATTTTAGGGGTTTATTGCTAAAGAGTGAACTGTTCCAATATTGTGGTTTTTCATGGATGCTTCTGTCCCAGGCATCCAACACATTTAACAGATGGAAAAACACCGCCATGGACAATATTGTCCGACCTTTATCCTGCCTCCATTTCTCATTACTATGCGCGGAGCGATATAGCTGATATGCCGCATTGTAATAAAGGCTCGTCCCCACGCCAAAAAACAAGGCGCTATGCCATAATTTTTCCTGATTCAACTGTCCCCATCCCGGCAATACCAAACTGTGCACCAGCGCCGTTTCCGGTGAGATGGTTTTAGTATTGGTCACGGCGGTCTTCGGGGTGGCCGTTTGTTGTGCAAAAAGAAGACTTGACGTAAAAACAAAAACAACAATATAAATTTTCATAGGCATCCATGACGCTATCGGACAGCGACACAGTCCATTTCAATAAGTACATCCTTCGGCAATCGACTGACTTCTACCGTTGAGCGCGCCGGTTTCGAGGTATCAAAATACTGGCTATATACCGAATTGACCGTCGAAAAATCATCCATGTTTTTTAAATAAATTGTAGTCTTAACGACATTTGCAAGCTTTAAGCTCGCCGCATTGAGTACATTGTCCAGGTTTTTTATAACAAGATGTGTTTGTTCGTTTATGGACTCAGGTATTGCGTTGGCGTTATTTACATCGATGGCAATCTGTCCGGATGTATAAACGGTACCATTGGCTTCAATTGCCTGAGAATATGGACCAATTGGGGCGGGCGCCCGGTCCGTTTTAATCTTCTTCATTTATCCTCCCTGTTTTAAAATTATAAATTACACCCCTTATATATTTATATCCAGCAAATTCTTGATAACCCTCAACTTTTCTGTGAAACTTGTTGATGTTAGAGAGGCGATTTTATATGGGCTTATCGATAAACCCGTGAAACATTGGTATAAAATTTAAAAATATTTATTTTTTTTACATGATATAAATCTTTAATTATCAACACATAACGACCCGAACAAAAAAAGTTTCACGATTTTGACACAGAAGTGTCCTTAGGCTCTTGACATAAACCATCTCCAGCATTTACTATTAATCAATGCAATTAGTGCTATGTGGAAAAGATGTGGAAAACTTACGGATATCCACAACCCGTGGAGAATCTGGGAACTCCGTAAATGCAGCCGAAACATCTAACCCTGCCAATTTATTAATAATTATATATTTAGGAAGATTAGTCCCTACTGTTAACAGTATATGACGTGTTTTATCTTTTTTAAACGTCAATATAGTGTTAAAAATGATTTGTGGATAATCATATTATTCAAGGAATTCAAGTATGCCCGGCAGTGTTGCTTTACGCTCTGAACCAGAAATAAATCCGTTGTGGCAAAACATATTGGAGCTTATAAAAAGCAATATCAATATCCGGAGTTTTAATACCTGGTTTGCCCCAATAGAAATACAAAGCATCACAGACAGCGAAATTGAATTAAACGTACCAAACCGTTTCTTTTGCGAGTGGATCGACAACCACTATTCGGAATTGCTACAGAGCGCCATCATTCAAATTTTGGGTGACAGTAAAAAGATAAAATACCGGGTAGCACCGAAGCAAACAAGTACCGATTCACCTTATGGCCAGGACGACTGGGACATGCCGCAGTCGGTCTCACAGCAAAAGCCACAACAAACCCACAGTTTACAATTCTCTACTAAAATCAATGAGAATTACACCTTTGAAAATTTTATTGTCGGGGACAATAATAATTTTGCCACGGCCGCATCCAAAGCAGTTGGCGACTCGCCCGGAAAGACCCAATATAACCCACTTATTATTTATGGTGGTACCGGTCTTGGAAAAACACATCTTATCCAGGCCATTGGGAACCATGCCCGATTATCAAACCCGGCGATAAAGGTTTTTTATGCTTCCAGTGAAACCTTTACGTCACATTTTATAACTTCCATCCAGCAAAACAAGGTTTCGGAATTTTCTTCTTTTTACCGTTCATGTGATATTTTATTATTGGATGATATCCAGTTTTTTTCCAACAAAGGAAAGACCCAGGAAGAATTCTTTCATACTTTTAATGATCTGCATCAAAATGGCAAACAGATTGTGCTTACTTCCGATCGCCCAATCAATGAACTGAAAGACCTGCAGGACCGGCTGATCTCCCGTTTTAAATGGGGGCTGATCGTCGATATCCAGCCACCGGATTTTGAAACACGGCTGGCCATCCTGCGCCGCAAATGTGATGAAAGCGGTTTAGATATCCCCTCGGACGTCCTGGAATATCTGGCGGTAAATCTTGTGGACAATGTGCGCGAACTGGAAGGCGCCCTGACCAAGATTATGGCCCAGGTGACATTTATCTCCGCCGAGCCCACCATCGATATGGCCCGCTCCATTGTTGCTGAAATTGCACGGCCCAACAAGGGGATATTGAACATCGACTCCATTGTTGACCAATGTGCAAAGGTGTTCGACGTTTCCAGCGACCAGATCCGCTCCAAGACACGTAAGAAAAACATCGTCTATGCCCGCAAGGTGGCCATGTACCTTTCCAAGAAAATGACCCGGCAATCCCTGGTTTCTATCGGTCTGCATTTTGGCGGCCGTGATCACTCCACGGTCATCCACGCCATTGAATCCATTGAACAAATAATAAAAACGGATATGGATCTGGGTAATAAGGTTTTGCGTATGGCGAAACATCTGGAATATCATAAGTAGGAAGTAAGAAGTAAGAAGTAAGAAGTAAGAAGTAAAAAAAATGGTGGGAAATTAATAATTAATAATGAACAATTAATAATTCGATTAAAGTGATGACTAATGACCAATTACTATTCTCTTGCACCGGGCAGGTTTGGAGCGAATCGACTGCGTCGGTTCAAAATGATCGGAATGGTAGCATAAGGCGG
>CAYWBI010000115.1:0-12001 GCA_964456445.1 uncultured Calditrichaceae bacterium | reverse complement strand
GCGGGGCAACTTACATAAAGACTTATTTTTCAATAACGGAGTCAGGAGTTCTGAATACGACTAGAAAAAAGATTGAGCGTGTCCAGACCGGAGTACGAATTGAGAAACGAATTCTAAAAGTGTTAAAAGCCATCGCTACACATCACGACATGACGCTTGGCGATTTAATTGAAGGCATCGTGCTATATAGTTTCGAAGGTAAGCCACCATTCGGAGCAGATACCCTTACCATGATAGAGACAATGAAAAATGTCTATGGCTTGGATCTGACATCAGAAGACAGCCACAAACTATCCGAGTAATACAATTCCAAAAATAAACACAATTTTGATAAAAACGCGGAGAGCGCGATAAAAATTAATATTATAAATAGAGTAACTCATACCTATGAACAAACCATTCATGGTACGATAAAGGAGATTTTTCCACTTTATTGTCCGGAGCGAGAGTTGGATTGGTGTGAAGGCTGGAATCCGACAGCAGTCTATAGCAATTCAGGCGTTGTCGAACCCGGATGTGTTTTTGTTACAGAACATGATGGACATGAAATAACCTGGTATGTCACAGTGTATGATATCGAAGAAGGCCTGTGGAGATGATTTACCTTTTACCCGGTGTCATCATTACAAAACTGGAAATTACGGTAGAAACCATTTCAGACAAAAAAACCAAAGCAATATTAACCTATAGTAAAACATCTTTGAGTAAACCGGGTGATGAAATTCTAAAAGGTTTTACCAAAGCGTATTATGATATCATGATGGATTCATGGGAAAAAGCAATGAATCATTATCTGAAAACAGGTGAAATGTTGACAGGTTTGCCTAATTTCTAGAACGATCCAGGAGATGTATATAAAAAATTTGTAGTTAAATATGATTATAGTAATTGATTCATACGTTAAAGAAAAAAAGTTCCTGCAATGAATAAAGTATTAGTTTTTTCCATTATTCTGATTTTGAGCACAAGTTGTGGTCATTTTTCGAGTAGAGATATTTCGGATAATTTTGTATCCAAACGGTTAGCAAAAACAAGCACAATTACTCTTAAAGCGCCATTAGAAAAAGTATTTCCATTATTTGGTCCAATAAAAGAAAAAGAATGGGCAGATGGCTGGAACCCGAAAATAATTTATTCAACCACAAATATTGTAGATGAGCATATGGTGTTTCGAATAAAATCCCATGCGCATGGAGAATCCAGTTATATGTGGATGGTAACGAAATATTTGCCGCACCAATCACTTATCGAATATACCGTTTTTACTGAAGAAAGAGTTTGGAACATCACAGTTCAGTGTCATGAAAATACAAATACGCAAATGACAGATGCGGAAATTACTTACACATTTACAGGGCTTACAGAAACTGGAAATGCAATAAATGAAAAAGCACTTGAGCATATGTATTCTAAGGACTTAAAAGATTGGGAAGAAGCCATCAATTATTATCTTAAAACAGGTAAGGTACTCCGGCAGCATTAAATCTATTATTTTTTCTTGAATGTCGTTTACGCAAATTTAACCGGACACTATTGATTTATTTATGGTTATTAAGGGCAAGCATTGCGCAAGACGGAATAAACCCCAAAGCGCCCGGATTTTCAACCAATGTTTCCACTATGAAGTGGACCTGTATGTGACACGGCCGCCTGCTTGCCCAGCCAGTCGTTTATAACCGCTTCAACCTCTTTAAAATCCACAGCAATAAAATCTGCCTCGCCTAGTTCCATAACGCCAAGGGTGGTTTTAACCGCTATAACTTTACACTTTGCCGCTTTGGCCGCTTTGATCCCCAATGGTGCATTCTCGATAACAAGACACTCGTCGGCGGCGAGACCCAGGCTTTTTGCACCGGCCAGGAAAGGTTCCGGGTATGGTTTGCCCCGCTTAACATCGTCCACGGTAATAACGGCGTCGAAGAAACCGGCCAGGTGCGTATCGATTATCGGTTTCACCCGCTCCCGGTTTCCGCCCGTCACAACGGCCATGGGTACGCCCCGTGTTTTGATGTTCCCGAGCATGGTCAAAAAATAATTGTAAAACTTTAGTTCGTGATGGGTATAAAAAAAAGCGGCCTTATCTTTTATGACCGAGATGGTTTCCTGTGAGCTCAATCCATGGCGGTTTGCCAAAATATTGGCGATTGTTTCCATACCTTGTCCCTCGAGCAGAAAAAAGCCCTTACGGGATATATCGATACCATGGTTGGCAAATGCGGCGTGCCAGGCCTGGAAATGTTGCTCCATGCTGTCAACTACAACGCCGTCAAAATCAAATAAAAGACCTTCTAACATCAGTGTTCCCGATAAGTAAATCGTATAATCATATTTAATTTAAGTTTTTTACAGGCTGTTCGCTTAACTGGGTCTGCAACTTGCCATGCGCCATAATCTGGTCCCTGCCGCTTTCTTTTGCCAGGTATAGGGCCGCATCGGCCTTGCTAAGCATATCATCAAAGTTTTTTGCATCGGCACTTGCGCAAATACCACCGCTAAAAGTTGTGGTGATTTGCCTGCCGTCCTTTAATTCAACCTTTAACTGACGGACGAGTTTGATCAGCCGGTTTAGGTAAAGATATTTCTCGTCGAGCGAAGCGCCAATGGAAATTATGGCAAATTCTTCACCGCCATACCGGAAGGCAAAATCTATCCCTGCACGTTGATTGGATATTAAAACGCTTGCGATCTGACGGAGCACTTCATCCCCGGCAAGATGTCCATACGCATCGTTGACCCATTTAAAATGGTCGAGGTCAACTATGGCCAGGGTAAAGACAATATTGGAATTTTTATAGCGTTCCCAAAATCGACGGCCCATCGAATTGAATGATCGTCTGTTATACAAGCGTGTAAGCGCGTCCCGTGTTGCCTGTTCACGGAATTTTTCATTCTGGTTCAACAAATCTTCGGTTACTTCACTTAGCATGTCAAATTTTACAAAGGGTCGGGTCAATTTTGCATGGCGCCGGCCAACTTTTCGCAAGAGTTTTTGCAACTCTTTTCCCTTAACCGATAGCGGCCATAAATAATCAACATGGGCACGGTTTATTAATCGGAACAGGTCATTGTTTTGGGAATTGCGCACCAAACCCACCCGTTGAACCATCCAGTTGGATTGCATAACGGAACGTAGGAATTCTATGGCTTTGTCATCATCCTTGTCAATGACGGCCATGGCACAATAAACATCGTCCGACTTATACTTCCTGGATATTTCCACAAATAAACGACATTTTAGGAGTGTATATCCCATAAGTTTCAGGTTGTCTTCCAATTGTTGGGTGTCAACTTCTGACTCATAAAAAAGAATGGTATGTTTTATATTCATAAAAAGATTATCGGAACGATTTGTTATGGATAAAATTTTTCTGGATAAAGAAGTGATTTTACCCAGAATTAGCCCCCAGGGCAGGGGGCCCGTTATCTGGGGGATTGAATTCGGGGCTTCTGAAATTTGTTTAACCTTTTATACAAAGGGATTAGATGATTGGGGTTATGTCCGCAATGGACCTAATATTTTTCAAGCTCCTTGTTGATGCGTTCCAGCATCACTTTCTTTTCGCGCATGGGCAGGAAAGCGCTTTTAAACCCGGAAACGATAATTTCTTTTATATCTTCCATCTCAAGATGCGCATATTTCGCGGCAAGATAAAGTTCGTCTGTCATGGTTGTATCGGAGATAAGCCGGTTATCTGTGTTTATGGTCACCCTCAGGCCAATTTCATAGTAAAATTTGAGTGGATGTTCTTCAAAGGAAGCTGCGGCCCTTGTTTGTATATTGCTTGTAAGGCAAATTTCAAGCGGGATGCGGTGGTCATTGACATAATTCAATAGATCGCCGTCTTCCTTTAAGCGCGTGCCATGACCGATGCGGTGTGCGCCACAGTAGTGGATGGCCTGATGGATACTTTCCGGGCCATAGGCTTCGCCGGCATGTGCGGTGCAGTTTACGTTGTTGTTAAGGGTAAGATAAAAAGCCTCCTTATGGTGCTTTGCCGGGTAATTTTCTTCGGCGCCTGCCAAATCGAAGGCAACAACGCCCTGGTTTTTATAGGCAACGGCCAGCTCGGCCAGCAACATAGAGGTCTGGGGATTGATATTACGCATGCCACAAATGATTACTCCGGTTTTGATATCGTGTTCATGTTCGGCCCGGTGCAGGCCCTTGAGCACGGAATCAACAATGGTTGGAAGTTTTAACCCTTTTTGCTGGTGCAGTACGGGCGAATAGCGCACTTCGAGATAGCGTATATTCTCGGCAGCGCAATCCTCCGCCAATTCATAAGCCGCCCGTTCGATGGCGTCCGGTTCCTGCAAAACAGACAAGGTGACGTCAAATGGTTTTAAATAGTCCACCAGGCTTTTACAGTTTAATCCGGGAACAAGGATTTTTTTTAACTTTTTAGGGTCGTCGCTGGGAAGTTTAATACCCTGGCTTTTGGCAAGATCAATGATGGTACCGATACGCATGCTGCCGTCGAGATGACAGTGTAAATCCGTCTTAGGCAGGGCGTGTAAAATTTTTTTATCAATTTCCATTTTCTTCTCCATAATAGGTGTCGTTTAAAAAAGGGGCAAAGCCGTTGATGATGGCCTCTTCAAAGGCCATTTGCCGTGTAAAAATATCCCGGGTCAATATGCCAAAAGCGCCGCTATGGGAGCGGACATCTTTTTGACCGGAAAACTCGTCGATCACCTCTGCTAATTCACGGTCGGTATTAAAAAGTATGGTCTGGATATTCCGTGGAAGCTCCAGACCTGCGGAGCATCCGAAGTGGCCTTCTGTTCCATTGTAAATATAAACCCAACTCTGTAACAAGGCGACCGGGGCGCAATTTGAAAACGGTTCAAGCAGATACACGCCGCCTTCCATACCGATGGCATAGTTTTCGCCGTGCGCTTCTTTATCCGCCTGATTATATGCAAAAAAAGCCCGGTTAAGGGCTCCATTTTGGATTTCGTTCAGGCTTAGCGGCATATCCGCCACACCCGACGGCGCGTCAAGAGGTTGAACCTTTATATCGGGCAGGACAATCCTTGCCGGGTACTTTTTTGCAAGTTTTTCCGTAGCCGTTAAACAGCCATTTAATTTTGCTTTATTTTTTGTGCCTATAAACAGGTTCATCTAATGCCGCTTGTGTCAACCGGCGCTGTATCCAGCGTTTTTTCATTTTGTTGGGAATTGTCTTCGGTTGCCTCGTCGATTAACTGATTAACCGAGTTGCTGCTATCGCTTTGTGCCGGGATTGTTGTTGGTGCGATAGTTTCTGACTCCGGCATTTTTTCTTCTGATGAGCGGGGGACAATTCCGAGTTTTTCGCGGTAAACGGCCATGGCCGAATCCGATGCGGCAAGCTCTGTTTTATCTTCCGGGTTTAAAATTTTAATTTGGGCCAAAATGCTAAATTTACTGTTTGGGTACATATCAATCGTTTTCTGTAAATTGGAGCGGGCGGCGTCATATTGCCCAGTTTTTATATCTACCATAGCCTTACGATAGGTTGCTTCGGCTTTGGCATTTTTGTCTTTGCTGTCCTGATATTGCATGGCCATTTTATAAAACTTGTTGGCTTTTTTATAATCGAGGCTGTCGTTGGAACGGATGCCCGGATTAAATTGCGCGGCACGTTCGTAAAATTTCCCGATTTGAACCTCGATGCGCGGCACGGCGTCGGGAATGATATTTTCCTCTATTAGCCGATATAATAAATCCATTTGTTTTTCAAACTGGTCCATATTGCCATAGGCCTCGGCAATATTAAGCTGCGCGTCGATGTGCAGGTTTGATGTCGGATAATCCTGCAATAAACGGTTGTAGTCTTTTATGGCTTCTTTATAGTGCCCCGCATCCATCTTTTTATTGGCCAGTTGGATCAACTCGCTATCGGTCATTTGGTTATAGTCGGGGCCTTCCTTTTTTGAACTACCGCAAGAAAGGATAAAAAAGAATGATATTAAAATTATGATAAAAGATCGCATCTGCGCTCTCCGTTGCTTTATTAAATTGTTATTTATGAAATATGCTTCCCGGCACTCTAAATTATCCAAATCAATTTTTATTCTGTCCGAATATCGTAAATCCTTGCCTGAATATACCGAGATCACCTGAAAAATAAAAAGATATATTCGTATTTAATCAGGTGAACTTAATTTATAATGAAATAAAGTTCATGTTCCGGATGAATTTTGTAAGCTGCAATTTGCCCTGGTTCGCTAAAATATGTGGCGTTTTTTGATAGCCGGATCAAAATATTCCGTGAACCTCCGTTCCCTGGCAAAAGAATTATGCTATATTTCTTACTTTTTGGCGTATGCAAGCGAATATATGCCCAAGGGAGATTTTAATACAAATTTGACTGTAATTTAGCCTTCGAATCAATGGTCATATGCCGGCTTATAAATAGCGTAAATAACTTAGGGCCCAGTGGATATTATTTCAAATTAATAACCTGCTATACTGCCTTGTATAAAAAGCATTCTTGACTTGATTTTTATGACACCGTAAGTTCGTAAATTAATTGTTTTAACCAGAGAATACCAAAGGAGAAAAAATGGCGCATAAAATTGCAATAAATGGTTTTGGCCGAATTGGCCGCTTGGTCTTTAGGGTGATGCATCAGGACCCCGATGTTGAAGTTGTGGCAATAAACGATTTGACCGATGCAAAAACATTGGCCCATCTGTTAAAGTATGATTCTACCCATGGCCGTTTTCCAGGGGATGTGTCCTTTGTCGGTGACGAGCTTATCGTCGATGGTAAAAAAATTAAAATTATGGCGGAACGCGATCCGGCCAGTTTGCCCTGGGGCAAAATGGGTGTGGATATCGTAGTTGAATCCACCGGCGTTTTCCGTAAACGTGCCCAAATTGAAAATCATCTTAAAGCAGGGGCCCGCAAGGTTATTCTTACCGTTCCCGCTAAGGATGAAATTGACAACACCATTGTGATGGGTGTAAATGATGATGCCCTGAAAGCAAATGATAAAATCGTTTCCAATGCCTCATGTACAACCAATTGCCTCGGTCCGCTGGCCAAGGTATTGAACGACGCCTTTGGCATTAAACGCGGGCTGATGACCACCATTCACGGTTATACAAATGACCAGCGTATCCTTGATTTTCCGCATTCCGATTTGCGCCGTTCGCGTTCCGCTGCAGAAAACATCATCCCGACAACAACCGGCGCTGCTATAGCCGTTGGCAAGGTTATCCCTGCCCTGGATGGGAAGCTGGATGGCATGGCCATGCGTGTGCCGGTGAGCGATGGCTCGCTGGTGGACCTGGTTGCCGAATTGAAAAAAGACGTCACCATCGAAGAGGTTAACGCAGTTGTAAAAGCCGCGGCAGATGGCGCCCTGAAGGGTATTCTGGAATATACCGATGACCCTATTGTCTCAAAGGATATCATTGGCAACCCGCGTTCCAGTATTTTTGACAGCCTGTCCACTTCGGTGATGGAAGGTAACATGGTAAAAGTTATATCATGGTATGACAACGAGTGGGGTTATTCCAACCGCACGGTTGATTTGTTAAAGAAAATGGCCTCCATGTAAGCGTGGTAAAAGTTTTGTTTTTACGCGGACCGGAAATACTTTATTAGGTATCCTGTCCGCGTTTATTTTGTTGGGCTGTTTGAAATGATTGATTACCCTGGATGACCCGGAGATTATGAATGGATAAATTAAGTGTAAACAAGGTAAGCTTTGCCGGAAAAAAGGTGCTTGTACGTTGTGATTTTAATGTGCCCCTGGATGCAAAGGGCATAATTACGGATGATCGGCGCATCACTGCTTCGTTGCCCACCATAAAAAAAATTCTTGCCGATGGCGGTTGTGCCGTGCTTTGTTCACATCTTGGCCGGCCAAAGGGCGTGGTGAAAAATGAATTAAGCCTTAAACCGGTAGCCGATCGGTTGAGTATCCTGCTTGGCCGTGACGTTGTTTTGGCTCCGGATTGTATTGGCAGGGAAACGCAAAAATTAAAGGACGGCTTGCCGATGGGCGGGCTGTTGTTGTTGGAAAATCTGCGTTTCCATAAAGAAGAAACAGCCAACGAACCTTTATTTGCCAAAGAAATCGCGGCAGGTTGTGATCTGTTTGTAAATGACGCTTTCGGAACGGCCCACCGCGCTCATGCCTCAACGGTTGGTGTCACTGCTTTCTTTAAACAAAATGTGGCAGGGTTTCTGATCGATAAAGAATTGACCTATTTGGGCAAGGCGCTTGAAAGCCCACAGCGGCCATTTATTGCCGTACTTGGCGGGGCAAAAATATCGGGCAAAATTGATGTAATTGAAAATTTATTGGGCAAGGTGGATACGCTGATAGTTGGCGGTGGCATGATTTTTACCTTTTACAAGGCCAGGGGTTACGAGATAGGCGCTTCGCTTGTGGAAGATGACAAGCTTGACCTGGCAAAAAAGATTTTGGCAGCAGCCGAAAAAAGTACAACCAATTTGATGCTGCCGCTTGATGTATTGGCTGCCGATAAGTTTGATAATGACGCCCATAGCGAAATCTGTCCGGTCGATCGTATGCCTGCATCATTGATGGGGCTGGATATCGGACCGGAAACAATACAACTTTTTTCCGAAACCGTTAAAAAGTCAAAAACAATCATTTGGAACGGTCCAATGGGGGTTTTCGAAATGCCAAATTTCGCGCACGGTACACGCATGTTGGCCGATGCAATGGTGACGGCTACAAAAAACGGGGCGATATCGATTGTTGGTGGCGGGGATTCCGCGGCGGCAATAAGCAGTTTTGGAATGGATGAAGGTTTTTCCCATATCTCTACCGGGGGCGGGGCTTCATTGGAATTTTTAGAAGGTAAAACTTTGCCCGGAATAGCGGCCCTGACCGATGCATAAAAAAAATAAAGCAAAAGTGAACAGGCTGGCCGTCCGGTGTACAAATTAGATATGAGCGATTAAAAATTTAGGAGATTGAAAAATGCGTAACTTTATTATTGCCGGAAACTGGAAGCTGAACAAAAATAACAGTGAAGCCAAACAACTGGCCAATCAAATTAAAATACGTACCACCGATATAAAAAAAACCGAAATACTGGTCTGCCCCCCTTTTACGGCGCTTTCCGTTGTAAATGATATTGTTTCCGGCAGCCGGGTAAGCCTCGGTGCACAAAATATTTTTTGGGAGGGGCAGGGCGCATTTACCGCTGAAATAAGCGCGGACATGATAAAAAGTACCGGTGCGCACTTTGTGATAATAGGCCATTCGGAACGCCGTCTCTATTTTGGCGAAACCGATGAAACGGTCAACAAACGGTTAAAGGCCGCCTTGCAGGCAGGTTTAAAACCCATCATCTGTGTTGGCGAAACCCTGAAACAACGTGAGGCCGAACAGGCCTTTGATGTGATTGCGGCTCAGATAAACGGTGCGTTTAAAGATTTATCGGTTGCGGACATGCAGGCTGTTATTATTGCCTATGAACCGGTTTGGGCCATTGGCACGGGCAAGACGGCAAGCCCACAGCAGGCACAGGATATTCATGCTTTTATCCGTGGAAAAATAGAGGACCAATTTGGCGCGGACGTAGCCAATGCGTTGCGCATCCAATACGGGGGAAGCGTAAAAGAGCAAAACGCAAAAGAACTTCTTTCTCAGCCGGACATCGATGGCGCTCTGGTGGGCGGGGCCTGTTTAAAGGCCGAAACCTTTGTGCCTATTATACAAATCGCAGAATCATTGTCCTGAACGCATAGTAGGTATTTATTTTTAATTTGCTCCCCAAGGGAAATCTGTCTAAATTATCGCCTTTTAAAAATTAGGAGATATAAAAAAGATGTACACATTTTTAACAATATTGTTTGTTTTGATAAGCCTAATAATGGTTGTCGTTATTTTACTTCAGGCCGGTAAGGGACAAGGTCTGGCCGGGTCCATCGGTGGTGGAATGGGCGCACAAAGTGTTTTTGGCGGACGTGGCGCCGGTGATTTTTTGACAAAGGCAACCGCCTATCTTGCGGTCGGCTATATGTTGATTGCCATTGCGCTTGGTATTATTTATAAAACCGATGCTCAGGATGCCCAGAAAAGCCTTATCCAGCAGCGCCTTGAGCAACAACAGGCAGCGCCTGCTTCTTCCTTGCCCGTTGTGCCGGTAGATCAGTTTCCGAAACAGGACGCCACACCGCAACAAGATGGGGCCCAACAGCCGAAACCCGCAAAATAAATAGCAAATTGATGCTGGGGTGGTGGAATTGGTAGACACGCTATCTTGAGGGGGTAGTGGGCGAGACGCCCGTGCGGGTTCAAATCCCGCCCTCAGTACACATTTTGGGTCGTTCATATTATTATGAACGGCCTTTTTTTATTTACTCTACATTTGTTGACCTTATTTTCAGATGTTAAAATATCTGTATCTAATAATTCTATAAATCAATTCATTTAAATCTTTTGGAATAAAATTGCGCCAATTTTCATTATTATGTGGAAAAGGTGATCCCGAACAAAAGTTTTTATGTTTAACAGTATATGTTTAGCTATCTGAAAAGCAGAGAGACTAAATTCATGGTACATCTTATTCATTTAGAGGAGGAATTATGAAGCATAAGTACAATTTTTCAATAAAGATCATCGGTTTTATGTTCATTTTGGGTTGTTTCTATACTTTCGCCGGTGCTGGACAAAATGGAGACGATGCGCGTACACCAAGCCTGTATCCTACAAAAAATAATACAGTTCAAAAGAATATTTTTAAAAAACAGTCATCTGTCTTAACAACCGCGAATGTTGCGATCATCGAAAGCCGCTCTTTTAACAGCGGTCATACAATGGATACGCTCTGGGCCAGTGTTGCAAATAATATGGATCTTTCCACTACAATTCGCGAACAATCTTTTTTGGATAGTCTGAATATGCTTGCTTCCACAACCGTTCTTATTATTTCTTCCGGGATCGGTAGTTTTACGGATGCCCGAAGAGATAGTATTCTGGCTTTTGTCCGTCGGGGGGGGAAATGTCTATTTACAAGCCGAATATCAGCCATCCTATCAAACCAATATAGCATTTGGGGCCATTGTAGATTCACTGGGCGGTCAATTTTTATATGAATCGACTGTTGCCGGTCAATTAGTGCCTATGTATGTAAGCGGCATTCTACAATCGAACTATACCCAGGTTGACTCCCTGAATTATTTCTGGTACGGATGTAAGGGTACTGGTGATTCTACCATTGTACCGTTTCTTACTTATGGTGGCAATAATTTTGGATTTATTTTTTCATCCCCGAATGGCCAATACGGGAAAATGATAACAACGAGTGACCAGGATTGGATAAATCAAAAAGAAAGTATAGCCCTGATGGAAAACATCCTTAAATATTTGCTTGATACCGCCACGGCCATAGATGATGGATTCGCTCCGGCCCATGTAACTTCTTTTAATTTAAAACAGAATTATCCCAACCCCTTTAATCCTGTAACTCGGATTAATTATGAGTTGAAATCAAAGGGTAATGTTCTTCTACAGGTATTTGATATTACCGGGCGTAAAGTCCGAACCCTGGTTAATCAAGCCCAAGCCGCAGGGCAATACTCAGTTCATTTTGATGCAACCCTTTTATCCTCCGGTATTTACTATTATACCTTGCTATCGTCCGGAGAAGTTCAAAGTCGAAAAATGGTAGTGGTGAAATAGTGTCATATGACCATATGTGAAGGCACATATGAAACTATTTTGGTTTATTTCAAGCTGACCAGTGGTTATAAAATAAAGACTTCTGCAAATGAAAAGGAACCACTGGTCATTTGATCCAAACCTTAAATAAACAAATAAATTTTTTTTAGATTATCTTTTATTTATATGGCAAAAGCATGGGTCACCTATAGAATAGCGGGTGACCCTTTTTTTATGTGGAATATTCCGCGTTGATGCGCACATAATCGTAGCTCAGATCAGATCCCCAGCCCGTGGCTTCCGCCTCGCCCATTGATTTTTTTTGACTAAAACGGGTTTACCGTGAGAATATAAAGCGAAAT
>CAYWBI010000114.1:0-12081 GCA_964456445.1 uncultured Calditrichaceae bacterium | reverse complement strand
ATTAATTTGGGTTAAAGGTAAATCCTATGGTCATATGATACGAACTTTAAGTAATTTCTATCCCAAATCAAAAAAGGCCTTTCAGATTATTTAGAGAGGCCTTTTTTTATACCCTGTTTTTCATTTCCCAGATACCGCTTTCTTCTTTGTTGCCCTATAATTGCTTGTGCATGATGCCGTTTGATTTCGTTTTTTTAGTTTTATACAAATGGTTAAAATTTGCAGCTCCGCCTTCCTGAAACAAATCATTTGATTGACTTTGTTGTCGGTACTATATTTACAAGCTATATGATAGATGAAAAAACATCCATGAAGTTATCTCTTTTTGAGAAAAGAAGACTTGTACAGCTCCGGCGTAAATTTCCCAACCCGGTGATTGCAGTAACCGGTTATCTTGGAAAGTCAACATTAATTGCGTTACTGGATACCATACTTTCTACCCGTGGAAAGGTACTGTGCAATCGTCGTTCCCGTGGTAGTTGGAAAAATAATCTTGAATTGTTGCAAAAGCTGTCCCCGGAATATGATTTTGCTATTTTTGAATTTGACGCACGGAATGGTGAGAATTTTTCCGGTTTGTTACGTTTGATAAAGCCCAACATTGCAATTGTTACAAATCTTGGCGACGCACATCTTACCTATCTCAGTAATGTCGTGAAGACGGCGCTTAAGCGATCACAGGTTGTCAGTTATATCGCAAGGGGCGGCGTTGCCGTTTTAAACCAGGATGATGATCTCACATCATCTTTAAGTGAGTTTATAAAAGATGCACATATTGAAAAATATGGTTTAAATCAAAATGCCGGGTTTTTTGCTTCGGATATTGAACAGCTTGGCCCAAAGGGTATCCGTTTTAAGCTCAACAACAAACAGGTTTTGGAACTTCCGATTTATAGTGTAGCAAATGTTTACACATTTCTTGCATGTGTAGCAGCTTTAACCCATCTTCAATTTAAAATTGAAGAAATAGTTTCCATAGTTCAGCAAAAGTTTCATTTACCAAAAGGGCGGGGAAATTTACTGGAAATCAATGATCGGTGGGTCCTAGATGAAAGTTATCCGGGGACATCACGTTCGGTAAGCAAGGCCGCGCGTACGCTTATTGGCTTTAAACCAAAAAGCAAACGATTGGTCTATATTGTAGGGGACATGACGGAGCCTGGCGTAAAAGTTGCAGACAGGCACCTTAACATGGGGTATTTCCTGTCGGCGCTGCCTCTGGAATACATTATAACCCTGGGGCATTATGCCGATTTTATAGGGAGGGGCGTTTCCCTGATCCCTGCGGATTCCCGTACGGTCATCTCTGTTCCCAATGTTGATGTATTGTTGGATGTTTTGCGCGATATCGCCATTCCGGGAACAACAATTTCTGTAAAAGGTTTAGGGAATGTTGTTTTTCACCGTATTCAAACCTTATTGGAAAAATTATAAAATTGGAGAGAATAATGAAAAAATCAATCATCTATTTGTTTACTGTCAATAGCTTAATCATTTCATCACTTTTTGCGCAGTCCACGGCAAAAACTAAGTTTTTTGCTGATTATGAAAAATTGATCGCCGATGGACGTGAACAAAATGCCGAAGTGCTGGCACCAAGCAAGTTTAAGGAAGCCAGTGAACTATTTGCCGAAGCAAACAAGGCCTATGAAGAGAAAGAAAGCGCAAAGTCCATCCGGGAATTATTGGATGAATCCGCAACAATTATGCGTGATGTGTTTAAAATAATTAAAGATGCAAATGTCTATTTGAAAACCGGAATTGAATCACGTGATGCCGCAATAACCGCTGAGGCCCCCCTATATGCTACAAAGGCCTGGGAAGAAGCGAATGACGTTTTTGCGGATGCGGTATCCAATGTGGAGGATGGGGACTTTAATGATGCGGCCGACTACAATACAAACGCCGAACAATTATTTCGCCAGGCGGAATTAATCGCCATTAAAAACAGTATCCTCAATGACGCACGTGAGAACATTGCCCTGGCCAAAGATGAACAGGCAGAAAACTATGCTTACCATACCTATACCGATGCCCAAAATTTATTATCGGAAACCGAACGGTTGTTAGATAGTGATCGCTATGCTAAGGATGATGCTATCGGGATGGCCGAAGAAGCGACCTATCAGGCCAAACACGCTGCCTATCTTGCCCGAACCATACAAAGTTTGTCCGAGAAGGATGAAAACTGGGAAAAACTGATTTTAAAGTTTGAAGAAATTTTAGCTGATTTCGGTGGCCTCTTTAATTATAACCCTCAGTTTGACCAGGGTTTTGATAAAAGCGTAAAAACCATTTCGGCTTATATAAAATCTTTAAAAGATGAAAAGAAACAACTTATTGCCCAAAACAACAAACTACAGCAAGAACTGGACAAAACCAGGGAAAGCGAAGCAAATGTTTCCGCAGAACTCAAAATTAAACGCGAACGCGAGAAGAGAATAGAAAACGTAAAATCCCTTTTTGGCCCGCAGGAAGCCAGCGTTTTATACGAAGGGGACGATTTGATTATCCGCCTTTACGGACTTAATTTTTCATCTGGTAAGGATATAATACAGCCGGAATATTTCTCATTATTGACAAAGGTGCAGGAAGCCCTACGTGAGTTCCCGGATAGCCACTTTGTTATTGAAGGGCACACCGATGCATTGGGCAATAGCAATAAAAATAAAGTTTTGTCCGAAAAAAGGGCCGCTTCCGTGAGGCAGTACCTTTTAGCCAATATGGACCTTGATGACAGCCAGATATCGCGAATCGGATATGGGGAGTCCCACCCGATAGCATCTAATGAAACAAAGGCCGGACGTGAAAAAAACCGGCGTATTGATATTGTTATTTCATTGTCTAAATGAATAAAATAAAAGGTTATTAAAATCTCTTATTTATAACCGATCGACCGAAAACATAGATTCATCACAATTAAACAAAACCAGTTTCTCTATATTTATATGAAATATATTTTTGGATATGATAACAAAGGAAGGCGCTTTTGAGGGGGATTGGTTTAAAAGATAAATTATCATTTAACGACCGGGAATTTTTTGTCCAGACCGGCAATGATCCGAAAAGAAATCTCATTACAAGCGAGGTCTTTGAGAAAGGGCGCTACCTTTTTCATAATATGGAAGATTATAAAATCCGTGAAAACAATGATACTAATCTGACTACTGAATACATAAAAAAGACGACCTCCGCTCAACATCAAAAAACCATCGATGAAATCAAGCTGCTCTTCCTGATCTATGAAAAAATAAAGCAGCTCCGGCAATATCTTCCGCATTATCGCCTTGGAAAAGTTTTTTACAGTCGTAATTTTATTGATGAAGCCATGGATAATTTTAAACGGGTAACAGAGCTAAGCCCGCATTATGTACGTGGCCATCAGAAATATGGGCTGGCCTGTCTTAAAGGTGGCAAAAATGCCCTGGGCCTTAAAGCCTTGCTTGAAGCCTATATGTTAGCGCCAAATTATCCGGACATTACAAATGCCGTGGCCGTTGCCTACACACTGCTTGGAAATTTTAAGCAAGCTACAAAATTCATAAAGAAAACAATCGAATTTAAACCTGATTTTGTTGAATCCAATTTCAATTTGGGCGTTATTGTTTTTCTTTCCAGCATTGTAAATGAAAATGAAGACGTGAAAGTGGTTGTTCCCGTCCGGTTTATGCGTTCTTTTAAAGAACTGACCCGGCAGCCTCAATATGCGTCGGACGAATGGAAAGAAATATTCAACCGTACTCAGGAAGTTCTGGATGGTGGTTCCAAGAAAATGGTTTTTGAAGATATCCTCGCCCTGCAAAAAAACATTGTCTGCCGTGACAATGGCAGCGATGTCATGGATTTCTTTTTTCTGCAATTTATGTATGGTGGAAAAGAACTGCGTCATTATGAATTGGAAAATTATCAGGAGATAATAAACAAGGAGGTCGAAGGGCATAGTGATTTTGCTGACTATTGGAACGAGCTTGGCGTCATCCATCTTATCCAATGCAGGGAATATTTTATAAAGGCCCTTTCAGAGTTTGAAAAAGCCCGCAAGACGGATAATTCATTTGAAGCGGCCGCCCGTAATACGGAACTCATGCGCCGGGGAAAAAATGGATTTCTTATTCTCTTACGCGCCGTTTTAAAATAGTATAGCTTTGTCTTCTCCACACGGTCAAAATATGTCTGCCCGAATCCTTATTGTTGATAATGAAAAGCGTATGTGCAAGCTGATACAGGGTGCACTCGAGCTGGAAGGTGATTTTCATCTTGAAACCGCCCATAGCGGCGATGCGGCCTTACAAATGGCACGCAAGAATCCTTTCGATCTGATCATAACCGATCTCAAAATGACGCCGGTTGATGGGATGACATTGCTGACTAAAATCAAACAGGAATTTGCTGCGAAGACAGAAGTGATTTTAATGACCGCGTATGCATCACAGGAAACCGCCTTGGACGCTATGAAAGCGGGCGCTTATGATTACCTGATAAAACCCTTTAAAATGGATGAGTTGCTTTTACGTGTTCAGCGAATTTTAAAACAGAAAGAGCTGGAGAAGGAAAATGCCCGGCTCAAATCCAAAACATCATCGCTGCAGGTTATCGAAGGCATCATTGGTAAGAGTAAAAAAATGCGTCATGTTTTTGATTTGGTGCAACGGGTGGCCGACAAGGATGCCACGGTTCTGATCCGCGGTGAAAGCGGTACTGGTAAGGAACTAATTGCCAGCGCGGTACATGGATTGTCACAGCGTAAGGATAAACCATGGGTAGCCATCAATTGTGCCGCTTTGCCGGAAACACTTCTGGAAAGTGAATTGTTTGGCTATGAAAAGGGCGCCTTTACCGGAGCCGGTAAAGCCAAGCCGGGTTTGTTTGAACATGCCGATGGCGGCAGTTTGTTCTTAGATGAAATCGGGGATTTGCCCCTGAGTTTGCAATCAAAGTTACTACGGGTTCTGCAAAATAAAGAAATCATCCACCTCGGTGGCCATCAACCTATTCCGGTGGACGTCCGTTTGATTACCGCCACCCATCAAAATTTAGAAGAGATGATTGCTGCCCAGACATTTCGTTCTGACCTGTACTATCGCATCAACCTTTTTCCCGTTGTGTTGCCCCCGCTAAGGGAACGCAAGGAAGACATCCCAGAACTTATCGAACATTTTATGCAGGCATACCCTGATAAAATGATTCATCCCCAGACAAAACTTAAACTCATGCAGTATGATTTTCCTGGTAATATTCGCGAGTTGCAAAATCTGATCGAGCGTGCGGCAATTATCTCCGAGGGCATTATTGACGATATATCCTTGCCCGCCTTACACCCGAGCGAGAGCGAAAGCTCACAAGTATTTGGATGTCTTCCAGACGAGGGCATTAATTTGGACGAGCATATAAAGCATCTATTGCAACAGGCGCTCGAAAAAGCATCTAACAAAACCGGTGCCGCCAAATTGCTGGGCATAACCCGGCGGCGTCTCTATTCGATGATGGATAAGTTTGGGCTGGGTAAAGGCGAATAAGATGTACTATCCTGGAAAGATGATTAACGTACTGTAGTGCGGTTGCTATCCCCGGGGAATAAAGGACGCCAATTATATGCGACGTCCTGAACAGACAGGATAAAAAGGCCTGGGAATATAACGGTGGTTTAGTTTTTATTGACCGTAAAAGCACAAAAACGCCAGTTTTTTTATTTTTTAGTCTAACACATGCACAAACAACCCACTGCGCAGTTTGGGTTCAAACCAGGTGGATTTTGGCGGCATCACTTTCCCGGCGTCTGCGATGTCCATCAGGTCTTCGATTGCGGTAGGAAAGAAAGCAAAAGCAACGGCCATCTCACCACTGTCCACCCGTTTTTTCAGTTCTTCCAAACCACGGATGCCACCGACGAAATCGATGCGTTTATCCTTGCGCGGGTCTCCAATGCCAAGTATAGGCCCCAAAACATTTTCCTGCAGGATGGAAACGTCAAGGCGGGCCACCGGGTCTTTTTCATTTACAAGTGTGTCCTGGGCCATCAGCAAATACCACTCTCCAGCCATATACATTACAAAGGTGTGCTTCTCCATTGGTTTAAAACCATTCTTTCCCAAACGACGGATGTCAAAATGATCTTCTATGCGGGCGAGAAAGGTTGCCGCGTCCATGCCGTTCAGATCTTTGACCACCCGGTTGTAATCCATAATAAACATCTGTTTATCGGGGAAGATGACATTTAAGAAATAATTGTAACTTTCGCTACCGCGATGCCGGGGATTATTTTTCTTCCGTTCGGCGCGGATACGTGAGGCGGCCGCGGAACGGTGATGGCCGTCGGCCACATACAACGCATCGATACCCGCAAATATTGTTTCGATTTTATTTATCTCAGCGGGATCGCAAACCGTCCACACTGTGTGGCGGATCTCATCATCGGATTTAAAATCGACATCCGCTGCACGTGAGGAAATCGATGCTACCAGTGTATTCATTTCCGGCTGGGATTTATATGTTAAAAAAACCGGCCCCACCTGTGCATTCAGATGATCGATATGGTTCATACGGTCGTCTTCTTTATCCTGCCGGGTAAACTCATGTTTTTTGATCAAATTGGCGTCATATTCATCCACGGAGGCAAGCGCCACCAGGCCATATTGTTCATGGGTCCCCATTACCTGGCGATAAATATAAAAACAGGCGCTGTCATCCCGTTTCATTATGCCATCGTCAATAAACCGTTGTAAATTTTCTGCTCCTTTTTTATAAACGCTTTCCGAATAAATATCCACATCTTCTTCAAGATCAACCTCCGGTTTGTTGACATGTAAAAATGTATAGGGATTGTCCTGTGCAATATGACGCGCCTCTGCGCTGTTTAAAACATCATAGGGAGGTGAGGCTACTTTTTCTGCGAATTCTTTTGTGGGGCGCAATGCTGAAAAGGGTTTTATAAGAGACATATTTTCTCCTGGAAAAAAATAGATGATATTGCCACAATGAAACCTTCGTTAAATCTGATTTAAATAGAGTGTTTTTTCATTAAGACAATGATAATTACAATTGAATTTAAAAAACTCTGTCTTCGACGGCAACTTCGATTTCTGAACCAGACAAAAAAGATAATTGTCTTTGCAATTTTAATCGATCACGGCTAAATTGAATTTTTAAATCTACGATGTATTCCTTCCCGCATGGGGTATTTTTCAATTATTTTTTAAGGGATTTATAGTGTCATTTGTCCATTTGCACAGCCATACACATTTCTCACTTCTTGACGGGGCTGCCCGTTTACAAGATGCCGTAAAACGTGCGGCAGAACTTAAAATGCCCGCGTTGGCAATTACCGACCACGGCAACTTATTTGGCGCAATGGAGTTTTACACCGCTTGTAAAGCTGCCAATATTAAACCCATCATCGGCATGGAAGCTTATATGGCCCCCCGTGAGCGGGGCTTACGGGAAAAGATCGAAGGTGAACGTACGGCCTATCACTTGGTGGTTCTGGCAAAAAATGAGAAAGGGTTTCAAAACCTGATAAAGCTTTCATCCATGGCTTACATGGAAGGTCTTTATTATAAACCGCGCATCGATATGGATTTATTACGCCGCTATTCCGAAGGGTTGATCGTTTCATCGGCCTGTATGAGCGGCCAAATTGCCCATAAGCTGAACACCGACCGCCGCCGCGAGGCCATGGCCACCGCCGAAACGTATATCGAGATATTTGGCGATGATTTCTACTTTGAGATACAGGACCACAAACTCGACGCGGAGGGGTATGTCTATCCAATGGTATATGATTTGGCAAAAGAAATGGGCGTTAAGGTGATTGCCACAAATGACAACCACTATCTAAAGCATGGCGATCACGAGGCCCATGATATCCTGCTATGCCTGCAAACAGGCAAGGACCGTGATGACCCCAGCCGGATGCGTTATGGAACCGAACAGCTCTATATGAAATCCCCCGATGAAATGTACCAGCTTTTTAAAGACAAGCCCCAGGTCCTGGAAAACACCTTGGAAATTGCGGAAAAGGTTGACTTGAATATCGATCTGAGCAGAAGGCTATTACCACGTTTCCAGATACCGGCAGGAGAAAGTGATCTTGGTGAAGCCGGTTATCTGCGAAAACTCGCCTTTGAAGGCGCCCGCAAGCGCTATCCAATGATGAGCAAGGACGTTACTGAACGTATGGAATATGAGTTGGGCGTTATCGAAAAAATGGGTTTTGTTGGATATTTTCTTATAACCCAGGATTTCATAAATGCCGCCAGGGAAAGGGATATACCCGTTGGTTTGGGACGTGGTTCGGCGGCTGGCAGCATCGTGGCTTACAATCTTGGTATTACCGATGTGGACCCTTTGCGTTTTGATCTTCTTTTTGAGCGATTTTTAAACCCGGAACGGGTGAGCATGCCCGATATCGACATCGATTTTTGCGTGGAACGCCGTGATGAAGTGCTGGAATATGTCCGTGAGAAATACGGTAAGGCCAACGTTGCCCAAATTATCACCTTTGGAACTATGGCCTCCCGGGGCGTCATACGCGATGTTTCACGGGTGCTAAAAGTGCCGCTATCCCAGGCGGATGTTATTGCCAAGATGGTGCCCGAGGCCGGTAATAAACCCGTATCTTTGGAGGAAGCTTTTAGCACTGTGCCCGAACTTAAAGAAATTGCCGAAAGCGATGATATACAAATGCAACAGCTTGTGAAGTATTCGCGTACGCTGGAAGGAATCGCGCGTAACATGTCCAAACATGCCGCCGGTGTTATTATTGCGCCGGAAGACATCACCAACTATGCCCCGATCTGTAAAACCAAGGACGGGGATATCGTCACGCAGTGGACCATGGGCTGGTGCGAAAAGATGGGTCTGCTAAAAATGGACTTTTTAGGCCTTCGTAACCTGACGGTGATCAAAAAGGCCG
Source organism: uncultured Calditrichaceae bacterium (assembly GCA_964456445.1). Taxonomy (GTDB): domain Bacteria; phylum Calditrichota; class Calditrichia; order Calditrichales; family J004; genus CAYWBI01. The sequence continues at coordinate 3,170 of CAYWBI010000114.1, read as the reverse complement.
AAGATATGATCCGCGCCCGTCATGACCCGGAATTTAGAGTAAATGAAATTTCACAGGATGATCCCGCAACTTATGAGTTGTTTGGTAAAGGGCTTACGGTGGGTGTATTTCAGTTTGAAAGTTCCGGTATGCAGGAATATTTAAAAAAGCTCAAACCCAGCCGTATAGAAGACCTGGTGGCCATGAATGCCCTCTATCGTCCGGGCCCCATGGATAACATCGATGATTTTATCGACAGGAAATACGGACGAAAAGAAATAAAATATCTGCATCAAAAGCTGGAACCCATTCTGGCCGAAACATACGGTGTAATCGTCTATCAGGAACAGGTAATGCGTATCGCCTCGGATTTAGGCGGATTTAGTCTGGCGCAAGCGGATTTGATGCGCCGTGCTATGGGCAAGAAAAACATCGATGAAATGAAAAAACAAAAATCCGTTTTTGTTGAAGGCTGTAAAAAGAATGGGATTCCCGCGAAAACGGCCGGTGAGATTTTCGATCTGCTCGAGAAATTTGCCGAATATGGATTTAATAAATCCCACTCGGTTGCTTATGCCATAATCGGTTATCAAACGGCCTGGTTAAAAACACACTACCCGGTGGAGTTCATGAGTGCTAACCTTACAAGTGAATTCAGCAAATTAGACCGTGTGGTTTTATTGATGGATGAATGCCGAAAAATTGGTTTGACCATCCGGCCACCGGATGTTAATTATTCGGTTGATGAGTTCGTGCCACTGGATGATAAAACCGTGGCATTTGGCATGGCCGCAATCAAGAATGTCGGTACCAAAGCAATAAAAAACATGGTCCGCATTCGGGAAGAGGGCGGGACTTTTGCCTCTTTGTTCGATCTTGTAAAGCGGGTGGATTTACGCCAGGTAAACAAAAAAGTTCTGGAAAGCCTGGCCATGGCGGGAGCAATGGATTCAATCCATGCTAACAGGGCACAGGTATTTAGTATGGTCGAAACCGCTATCGAATTTGGGCAGGGCATACAAGCAAGGGAAGAACAAAACAGAAACCAGTTTGATTTGTTCGGCGGGGCGCAGGAAGGTGAGGGCGACCAACTGATAAATGATCCCCCGTTTCCGGATATCCCGGATTGGCCCCTGACCGAAAAATTAAAAAAGGAACGCGAACTGTTGGGGTTTTATATCTCGGGGCACCCGCTTGAACCCTACCGTAATCTGGTCGAATTGTTTGGAACGCGTTTTGATCCGGCGGTGATTGATGATAAGGGAAAGGAAACACCGCAAACCGATCGATCTGTTTTTGTCGGTGGTCAAATTGCCAGTGTGCGGACCTTGTTTGATAAACGCAACAATAAAATGGCCTTTGTCAGGCTGGAAGATTTTGCGCATAGTTATGAAGCCGTTGTTTTTGGCTCGGTCTATCCACAATATTCCGAGCTGTTAAAAAATGATGCTTTTGTATTTATACATGGTCTCTCCGCTTCGACGGCCAATGATGACCCGATAAAACTTCGGGCCGATAAAATATATCAAATGGATCAGGTACCGGAATTGTTTAGCGAAGCCGTATTGCTCAAAATTCCACCTGAAAAAATGCTTGAAGAAACCTTACGCAGGTTAAAAATAATACTGCATTCCAGTCCTGGCAAAAAACCTTTTTATATGGATTTTGGAAGCAACGGTGACCGTTTTCGAACGCGGGCCACAAATTTTGGTATAAAATTGTCACTGCCCACACTCACCCAACTATGTGAACTGGTCGGCAGTGAAAATGTGCGTGTGCGTAAGGTACAGGATTAAGATGCGGGTTTTGTTGCAAAGGGTTTCCGATGCATCGGTAACGATCGATGGAAAAACCATCGGCGCAATCGGTAACGGATTGGTGCTGCTTATCGGCATTGCCCGCGAGGATGATGAAAATATATTGCTCTGGGTGGCGGAAAAATGTGTAAATCTGCGTATATTCGAAGACAACGCAGGTAAAATGAACCGTTCCCTCCTGGATGTCTCAGGAGATATCCTGGCCATATCACAATTTACACTTATGGCCGATACGCGCAGAGGGCGAAGACCGGGCTTTACCGATGCTGCACCGCCTGAAAAAGGCGAAGCGCTATACACGTTATTTGTGAATTTGTTGAAAGGTTATGGTCTAAAAGTTTCTTGTGGCGTTTTTGGTGCGGAAATGGATGTTGCCCTTACCAATCGGGGGCCGGTCACCATCATGATTGAAAAACCATAGCTTCAATAGCAAATAAACACGTCGAATTTGTTTTAAAAAGAAAGATGACTATGAAAGAATTTTTATTGCATTCCAGGATATTTAGATTTCTCTACTGGTTTATCGGATTTATTGTTATTGTAATTATTATGGATCAACTTGTGATGCCATGGTATGTGAGTCTTGGTGATGAAATTGAGATGCCTGATATCGTGGAGCTGAATGTAAACGAGGCACAACAAGCGCTTCAGAAACAGGGGTTTCATGTAGTTCTGGCCGATTCGGTTTTCGATAGTGCATATCCACCCGGAACCGTTGTGGAACAAATGCCCGTTGCTGCCTCAACCGTAAAAATAGGCCGTAATGTGTATCTGACAATCAGCAATGGCGAAAAACCCATTGTGATGCCAAACCTTTTTTCAAAATCGCCCCAGGAAGCTAAATTGCGTATCAAACAAATGGGCTTACAATTAAACACGATATTGTATTCGTATTCGGATTTATATCCCGCTGGCGCCGTCATTGGGCAATCCTTTCCACAGGGACAAAAAGTAAAACGTAATACCCGGATTACCATCACCGTTAGTCTTGGTGAAATGCCCAGTAAAAGAAAAATGCCTGATTTGATCGGTAAAAGTCTTAATGCGGCAAAACAGCAACTCAGACAGCTGAATATCCCTATCGAAGATATAAGTTATGAGGAAAATGAAAAATTTTTACCAAACACCATTCTCAAACAACAACCTGCTGCGGGAAGTTTATTAAAGGAGAGCAAGCCAGTAAAACTGACAGTAAGTAAAATACCGGATGAGGGCAGCAATCCCTAACCGTTGCATACTGTTGCGGGAAAATGCATACGATAGCATGTTTTTAAAATGGCAAACAGCTCAGGATTGACAAAAAACCAGGATGTGGATAAACTTCATAAATTCGTGGTATTTAATTTGACAATAGTGCTTGATTGCCTAACTAGT
>CAYWBI010000113.1:8610-12432 GCA_964456445.1 uncultured Calditrichaceae bacterium | reverse complement strand
GTTTGGGTAAATAGTTGAAAATCCTATTGACTTTTTACATAACAGCCGCGAAGAAGTATTAAAAATTGAAAATTACCCCGTTTTTTTAAAAAATTTCATGCCGCAAGAAAAATAGTAATTGGTAATTATTAATTATTAATTACCCTCCTCTTCGGGCAGAACACATTTGGATGAAACGGATTTCAATACGGCGTCAAAATTATCCAGTGCCCGTTTCATGACCGGACCGTTGCCCTTGTGGCAGGTAAGACAGGCGCCAACCCGTAAGATTTTTTTTTGTTCGCTTACATCAAAAGGGCGCGTCGTCACGCGTGTGCTGTATGGTTTTTCCCCTTCAGCCAAAAAGCCGATCCATGCATCCTGTGGCAAACCATCATGGTCATCCGGCGCAAATTCGGGTGTAAAACGCCAGTGGCCATATCCGCCTGATTTTACATATTCCAGCTGCCCGCGGCCATAACCCAACGCCAGCGGATTGTTATGGCATGAAACACAGCTTCTGCCCTTGGCGGAAATGGTATGAGCAGAAGTGGGGGCAAACAATCGTTTAAATATCTCTTGTTTTTTTCCACCGGGAAACGAAGAAGCATCGATGGTAAGGATCATCCCCGGTACAAAGGTGCGGATTTCCCGACGTGATGCCTCGCCGCTCACGCCCAGGGTGGGGGCCTCCGCAAAAAAGCTGCCCACCCACTCGCTCCAGCGTCCCCTGGTTTTTTTATCCGTCAAATGGTCCACACCCATTTTATCGGGTTCGTAAGCCGTGTGACAACCCACGCATTGCGGCGCCCATGCTGTATGGCAACTGCCGCAGCTCAAAGCATCATGAGCGGCGCCGCGTGTACAGATATCTGCCGGCGGGCGCAGGGGATAAGTTCGACCGGATATTTTGCCTATAAGCATCAGGCTATCAATTGTGCTTACACGCGTGTTGATCAAGGGGATATGATCTTTTTGCGTGATCAGAAAGCGTTTGCCCTCTTGCGCCAGGTTGCGTAAACGGGCAATTTTAAGCGGCTCGGAATCCAAATCTTCCACGGCAACCGTGTTGGGCTTACCCGCTACATGGCAATCGGTACAGCCCACTTTCTCCTGACCGGATTCATGCGCATGGCTAAGACCGTCACCCATCAGCTCAGCGGAGGTGTGGCAATCGATACAGACCAGGCCCTTTTGATGATGCACATCTTCAGCCACAAAGCGCAAAACCCGTCCATCCTGCAAAAGCCGGTAACCCGGACCGGTGGGCAGACTGTCCAACTGGGTTTCATGCCAGCCTTCATAATTGAGGGCAATCCGTCCCGATCGGCTGTGGCAGCCAAAACAATGATCGTTCCCGGTTTGTATGCTCAGTTGGGGATGGATATTATAAGCGGATTTTTTATCACGGGTATATTCCTTCCATTGACGCCGGGAGGCCTCATTGTATTGCAAATGACAGGCATTGCAGCCGCCACCGCGCGAAAGCTGATCGATGGGACCGGATATTTCTTTCTTTTTACCTATATGGCAGGAGGCACAAAGATTTTTAAGATGGCTATCCGCGGCGCTGTTGCCAAGGGAGTCGATGCTAAAATGCCCGTCAGGAAGCGCCTGTTCATCAAAAACAAAACGGTCAACCGCTATAATTCCGCTCATGGTATGCATCAGCGAGCGTTGTACCCGTTCACTGATTCCGGGATGACAGGCAGAGGTGCCACAAGTCCGGCGGGACTGGGCGAGATTGCCGGGAATGGTAACCATCCCGCTATGGGCCAGCGCTTTTTTCAAAGTGAGGGGATTTCCAAGGTGACAGGAGGCACAGCCGATAGCCCCGGGATCGTGCGATTTGGACAAACCGCTCACCGAACCATGGCAATATAAACAGCCTTCCCGACGACCGAGAATTACCGGGATATTTTTAACGCTGTCCGCTTTGGAAAAATAACTTTCCGCGGATTTGAGCGGAGTCAGTCCGCCACCGTTTTCTACTGTATCTTGCCATGGCACAACAAAACGTCCGTTTTCGCCACGGAAAAAGAATCCCACAAGTGTTAAAATCAGATATACAACAGCAAGGGCCAACAGGGCATATTTCAGCCTTTGGCCCCATATTCCATTAAAACGTGGCAGGAGAAAAATCAAAAAAAGCAGGAAAAGCAAAAAACTCAGTACAAACACCGGACTGGTGATAAAGCGAAGAATTTCCTGCAAACCGACAAAATACCAGGGGCCCTTGATCACCGGATTCAGCGGATCATGTAACCCGGCAGGAAAAAACAAGGCCAGGAATATTCCGATTAAAACGGTATAGAACAAGGCACGGGATTCCGGCCAGAGGGATTTTGCATGTTCCACAATCACCATACCGAGAAAAATGGTTGCCGTGGCCACATGATGCACATATACCACCTGCAGATCGCCGGGTTTGCCCAAAACAGAAAAAGAAATCGATGCACCAAAAACCTGTAACAGCCGGTCAATTATGTGCCGGGCCTGGATGCCATCGGCATCGGCCTTTAGCAGAAAACCGCTGAGCATCACAAAAAAAACCGCCGTCAGGGCCAGGGTCAGGCGCAGCCATATCCCTTGTTTTACCTTACGCTCCGTGGACAAACGCAAATGGTCCCAAATATGCAGCAGGGTAAAAACCAAAAATATCTGGCCACTCCAAAAGTGCAGGTTACGGATATAATTTGCCGCCGGATTGGCAGTGATCAACAGGGCGATGGAATCGTAGGCCTGCCCTATATCATAAAAAACTATAAGCACCACACCGGAAAGAACAGCCAGAAAAAAAGCCGCGAAAGCAATTTGCCCAAAGGTCGATCCGAAAAGTTTATGATAGATTTTCTTTGTCACCATCTATTGGCCCGTCGTTGTAATTAAATGCGAAAACCGCAGCTACACCATGCAGCGGTCGAGGTCATGATTATGTTTGTTCAATTTCCACATAGCGTCTCCCAGTAGCCGCTTCCATGCGAATTTCCAACTGGGCTAAGGGACGTCCGGCAGGACCATTTAACACCGCCCCTTGAACCGTAAATTTGGATCCATGGCATGGACAAATCATCACACCTTGCTGCTGATGGTTGATTGTACAGCCGAGATGGGTGCAGCGGGCAGAGAAGACCCTTACCTGCTCCGCCTCACGGGTGAGGATAACATCGTGCAAAAAGGTAATGCCCGGCGGTATCTGCCCTGGCAAATAGATTTTTTTACGGCCAAAAAAGGCCATCCGCCGCTTGGTTGCCGCATACCACAAAAACAGCAACGGCGCGCTGAACAACTGCACCGATAGTTTGATCCATTTTCGTCGGGAATATTTTTTTTCTGTCATGATAATAAAAGTTTTATTTCACCCGGCACCCTGTTTGATTTAGCCCGAACGCCGTCCTTCTTGTCAAGCTATGAAATTCTCACATTGTTTTATTATTCTTAATCACAGCGGTCCTAAATAATTTTAGGGCACACTTTCTTCATTGAATCGGATTCTATCATTTGTATTCTACGCCCTATTCCCTCGAATGAATTCGTGGGTTAGGTGGTTCTTGCTTAACCCATGATTTTTATCATGGGTAATCGCCTTTAAAATATCAAATCCGATGAATCGGATTCTATCACTTCTATTCTACGCCCTTTTCCCTCGAATGAATTCGTGGGTCAGGTGGTTCTTGCTTAACCCATGATTTTTATCATGGGTAATCGCCTTTAAAATATCAAATCCGATGAATCGGATTCTATCACTTCTATTCTACGCCCTTTTCCCTCGAATGAATTCGTGGGTCAGGTGGTTCTTGCTTAACCCATGATTTTTATCATGGGTAATCGCCTTTAAAATAT
>CAYWBI010000113.1:0-8510 GCA_964456445.1 uncultured Calditrichaceae bacterium | reverse complement strand
CTTTAAAATATCAAATCCGATGAATCGGATTCTATCACTTGTATTCTACGCCCTTTTCCCTCGAATGAATTCGTGGGTTAGGTGGTTCTTGCTTAACCCATGATTTTAATCATGGGTAATAGAAATACAAAGCCCCTGGAAAACCGATTTATCGGTTTTTATTTAGGACAGATATTATTCTTAATACAACAAAAGGGCCCCGCAAGGCCCTTTGTCGGTAAGTGTTTGTTCTTAAAGATTCTTAAGTACCTGAACAAGATAATTCCAAACGTTTTGCACAGAGGCGATGCGTACCCGCTCATCGGGGCTGTGGGCGCCGGTGATATCCGGGCCAAAGGAGATCATATCCATCGATGAAAATTGTTCACCGATGATGCCGCATTCCAAACCGGCATGAATGGCTTTTACTTCCGGTTCTTTGCCCATCATATCTTTGTAAACTTTTTTACAGGTCTTCAGAAGTTGGGAATCCGGATTGGGCTGCCAGGCCGGATAGCCGCCGCCCTGCTCGATTTCAAAACCGGCCAGTTCGCCAAAAGCACGCATCTTACCGGCAATGTCATCGATGGCTGTTGCAACGGATGAGCGTTGGCTGGTCAGCATAAAAAAAGTATCACCATCCACGATTTCCGCCACGGCCAGATTGGTGGATGTTTCCACCAGCCCTTCCACGGCATGGCTCATGGCCATTACACCATCGGGCATGGCATATAAGGTTTTGGAAAGTCTTTTGGATAATTCAACCGGCATCACTTTTGTGGCGGCCTGTGGTTCATCGATGGTGACACGGATATCTTTTTCCACAAAACGAAGTTCAGCATTAAAAACCCCTTGAAAGTAATCGGCCAGTTTGCCCAGTTCATCCAGGGCAAAATTGTCCACGGAAAGAATGGCGTGTGCCTCACGCGGGATGGCGTTGTGTGCTGTACCGCCCTGAAAATCCACCATATTAAAATCATGCTTTTGGGCCAGGGCCGTCAAAATGCGTCCGGTCAGTTTAATGGCATTGCCGAAACCATCGATGATGTTCAGACCGGAGTGGCCGCCACGTAAACCGCTTATTTTGAGCAATACGGTTTTATTGCCTGCGGGAGCTTCCTGCCAATCGATTTTATGGCGCATAATGGTATGTTTGCCCCCGGCACAGCCAATATACAGGGCGCCTTCTTCCTCGGAATCCAGGTTAAGCAATGTGCTGCCTTCCAAAAAGCCCGGTTTTAACCCCATGGCACCGGTCATGCCGGTTTCTTCATCAATAGTGGCAAAAATTTCCAGCGGTGGATGGGCTACACTGTTGTCTTCGAGCAGCGCCAACCCCATGCACAAGCCAACGCCATTGTCCGCGCCAAGCGTGGTGCCATCAGCTGTTACCCAACCATCGTCCTGTAGCATTTCGATGGCGTCTTTGCTGAAATCATGCACGGTATTTTTATTCTTTTCGCACACCATATCCAGGTGGCCCTGAATGATGACGGTCGGTTTATTTTCCATACCGGGGCTGGCAGCTTTTTTGACCACCACATTGCCCACTTGATCGGTTTTGTATTCCAGACCCAGCTCTTTGGCCAGACCGAGCACATAATTGCGTGCGGCCTCTTCATGCTTGGAGCAGCGTGGGATTTGATTAAGATTATAAAAATGTTTCCAAACGAGTTTCGGTTCAAGACCGGTAAATACATCCGACATGAGATTCTCCTTTTTTTAGAGGGACTATTGGTTTCATTTATTTGGACAGCGGCCTATTTTACAACGACCGTATTCCGGCACAACAAGGGAAATTACACAATATCGCGCTTAAGGAAAAGCATTTATGGAATTATTTTTTATCGCAGGATGGAAACAATCGCAAACCTTTATCCGGCAAAGAAACCAACCAGATTGTCATTAAATATCCTATTGTTCGTTTAATTTCCTAATATTTCAAACATGTAAATATATTTGCTTTTTACAAAAGCCCATTGTACCATTACACCACACGGTACATATGGGACACAAATATTATGCACATATCGATCGATATCGACGACTCAACACCATTGTTTGCTCAGCTAATTGAGCAAATAAAACAAGCGGTTCTCAGCAACAAGATACATCCGGGAGACGCCCTGCCATCCATCCGGCAGCTTGCAAACGATTTGCAGTTAAACAGTAAAACAGTAGCAAAGGCATACCGCTTATTGGAGCGTGATTCCGTTATTCAAACCCGGGGCTATCGTGGTACTTTTGTTCACCCGGAAGCCAAAGCCAATTGCACGGTTGATTTAAATAAATGGGTTACCACGAAACTCAGTGAAACAATTGCCGCCTTTAAGGAATCGGGGGTTACCGATTCGGAAATTCGTATTGCCTTTACCAAAGTAATGAACACACGCAACCACTAAGGGGACAAACATGTCTGACAATCTCTTGTTTTATATCGTATTTTTAATTCAGATTATTTTGATTTCATTTTATTTTCCGCGACAAATTGTTCGCCGGGTCACCACTATCTTCACGACCTATCCGCCAGCGGAATATCCCAGGCTCTACACAAAACCGCTTGAAGTATATGCGGCGGGGCTAAAACTGTACCGGATTTTAAATCATATCGTTCTGGGTATTGGAATCATTCTGATCGCTGGGCTTATTTTACGAGACACGCCAACCGGCCAGGAGATACCACAAATAGTACCCTTTGCCTATTGGGTATTTCAGGTGATTCCTCTTTTCTTGATGGAATTGTCCGGCTTTGCTTATTTTAAACTCATGCGACAAGCGGATAAACGCACCAGGCGTCAGGCTGACCTCCAGCCGCGTCGTCTGTTTGACTTCATTTCGCCGTCTTTAATCGGCCTGGCAATTCTATTAAATTTGGGCTGTATTGTATTTTACTTTTATCTGGATCAATTCCAATTTTACTGGAGCAGTGACACCTTTGTAATCGCACTTTCGATTCTGGCCAGCAATGCGCTATACGCCGGGATTATCTACAGGAATTTGCGTGGCAAGAAATTAGACCCCTATCAGGCAGAGAAAGACCGGTACAGACAAATAGAGCTATCCGTAAAATCTCTGGTCTTTATGAGCATAATGGCAAGCATATTTTTGATTACAATTAAGATGATAAACCAATATAACCTGGATGCTTTGGAAGCTTTAATTATGAGCCTGTATTTACAATTAACCGTATTAATCAGCTTAGGAAGCATGCTGCACTTTATTAAAGTCTCGGATATCGACTTTGATGTTTACAAGGGGGAAACACCTCGTTTAAGTTGATTATTATTATTATAGATACGTATTCAAACCAAATGGAGAATCAAAAAATGGAAACAATGGGATATATATTTGGCCTGGCGGGCCTGTCCTTCGCACTTATAGCCTGGGGACAAATAGCTGCCTTAAGAAAAGAATTTGAAAGTTTGAAGCAAAAACTTGAACAGACCGGTGTGTTGAAAAATGAGAAAGGTACCGGGAATGAGTAGAGAAGATTAATAGACTTCACTTTAAGTGTAAATACAATTATTAAAAAGGAAGACACAACATGACTACCCGAAAAGCAAATTTATTAAATATCGTAATATCTCTACTTTTCGCTGCAGCCATTCTCTTCTCTGGTTTTTTGCTTGAGGGATCGGAGCACAAACAAACAATGACATATTTACTGCTGGCTTTATGGTTTATCCCCTTTTCTTTTTTATCTGGGTTTGCGGCGAAAAAGAAGATGTAGCAGTTAAATGTAGAATTGGAAAATGATGGGGCAAACGAGAATATGACGATTACCATTCTTTCTTCTATGTGTTTATGTTCTCTCCCCACGGCTATAAACATGAGTTAGCGCTATCCACCTGAGCGCCAAATAACAAAGCAGCCGCCGAAAAGATGGATAACAAAGCACAGGGCAAAGCGGGACAAAACAGGCCGTCATCATGATCGAAGTAAAAACTTTTATTTTATTTTTGACGTGTTTTTTATTTGCAGCTATTTTCCATTTGAATCGTTCTCTTCCATTGAACTTCATTGATAAATTGTTTAATGTTTTCTTTTATCAGCAAAATGGAACATTATGGAAGCAAAGAAACAAGCTCGCCAACAACTAATTGATATGATCAGCGCAGATTTTGAAATTTCCCGCGGTCATCCTCTGCCCTTTGGGGCAACTGTGGCACGTGATGGAATCAATTTCTCAATCATGTCCGGCAGTGCCACAAAAATGAATCTGGTCATTTTTGATAAATGCAGTAATGAACCGCTTGTTGAATTTCCTCTGGACCCGCGTACAAATAAAACCGGCAACATATGGCATGCCCATATCGCCGGGCTGGATCCCTGGCTCAATTATGCCTGGCGGGTTTATGGCGATGATTATATGCGTCTGAACGGAGTGTTGCTTATCGACCCCTATGCACGGGCTACATGTGGCGGCGAAAAATGGTCTGAACCGCAGGAGACAGAACATAACAAACGGGAACAAACTTTACGGTTATCCAACATCGTTGATGATTATTTTGACTGGGAGCTCGACCGTCCGCTGAACACCCCGCTGCGTGATACAATTATCTATGAACTTCATGTGCGCGGTTTTAGCAAACATGCATCTTCGGGCGTAAAGGCGCCGGGCACCTTTCTCGGGATCATTGAAAAAATACCTTATCTGCAAGCGCTTGGCATCACCGCCGTGGAACTAATGCCCATTACCGATTTTGATGAAACGGATGTTGAACGGGTCAATCCGGTTACCGGTGAACGATTAAAAAACTACTGGGGCTACGATCCAATCTCATTTTTTGCCTTAAAAAATGCCTATAGCGCCAGTCCTACCCCTGATGGCGCGGTCAATGAATTCCGTAAAATGGTAAAAGCACTGCATAAGGCCGGGATCGAGATCATCCTGGATATGGTTTATAACCATACGGCGGAAGGTAACGAGCAGGGCCGTTTTTATTCATTAAAGGGCTTTGACCGGGACGTTTATTACTTATATGACACCGAACGGCGTCATTACCACAACTACTCCGGTTGTGGCAATACGGTAAATTGTAACCACCCCGTGGTACGCAGTATGATTTTAGATTCATTGCGTTATTGGGTAACCGAGATGCATGTGGACGGTTTCCGCTTTGACCTGGCTTCCATCCTCAGCCGCGGCCCCAATGGAGAGGTATTGTCCAATCCACCGGTTTTGGAGCGTATTTCCCTTGACCCGGTTTTGGCCAACACCAAGATCATTGCCGAGGCCTGGGATGCCGCTGGTCTGTATCAGGTAGGCAGTTTTGGTCGCTGGCAACGTTGGATGGAATGGAATGGTCGCTACCGTGACGATGTACGCCGTTTTATCCGTGGCGATAACGATATGCTGGCACCACTGGCCCGGCGCTTGAGCGGCAGCGCCGATCTTTATGAAGACGACGGACGGGAACCCTTCCACAGCGTCAATTTTGTAAGCTGCCATGATGGCTTTCCCCTGGCGGATTTGGTGACCTATAACGACAAACACAATATCGCCAATGGCGAACGAAACCGTGACGGGGAAAACAACAATAATTCCTGGAACCATGGCGTGGAGGGGCCAACCACCGATGTTGGGATAAATACACTGCGGCGGCGGCAGATAAAAAACTATATTGCCCTATTGATGCTTTCACAAGGCGTACCCATGTTTTTGGCCGGGGATGAATTTGGCCGGACACAAGGCGGCAACAATAATGCCTACTGCCAGGATAATGCCATCAGTTGGCTTGATTGGGATTTACTGAAAACAAATAAGGATTTATGGAATTTTTTCCGTGAACTGATCCGTTTCCGGAAAGAAAATGCCGCCTTACGCCGCACCCGTTTTAAGGTAGATACCCACAATGGCATCCCGGAGATGACCTGGCACGGCACACGGCTCAATCACCCGGATTGGTCGCCGGCTTCACGTTGTATTGGATTGCACCTGGCCCCGACCCAAAAGGGGGAACGTGATATTTATCTTATTGTAAACGGGGCGCCGAACAGTCAGGTTTTTGAGTTGCCCCATCCCACGGGCAATGGCCAATGGCATCAACTGCTTTATACCGCCGCGCCTGCGGGAAAGGATATTTTTAGCACGGAGCAGGCGCCGTTGCTAAAAGAGAACAAACAGATTTCTTTGGAAAACCGTTCGGTTATGGTACTGGTAGGTTATTAACCGCTTTCCACGACCCATTTACAAATCTTGAAAAAGGATCAGTCCGTCGATCGGAGTAAAATTCTGTCCAATAATGTAGCCGGATTTGATATTCAACTTTTGTGCAAGACGTTTCAATTTTGTGTAATCCTGCGCTGTCGCGGTTCGTTTAACTTCAAAAGCAATATTTTGCCCCGCATGGATAAAATCGATTTCGAGACCTGCCCGGGTCTGATAGTAGTAGGGTTCTTCCGTTTTATGCAGCACATTATAAACCGCGTTTTCCAGCATTTGGCCATGACTCACCCTGCTAAAAACTGTCAGCAGACCGTTATCACAAAAATATACTTTGCGAGCGCCGCTTATCTGACGGTCCCGGTTACCGCTGAAAGGGGAAATCAACGACACAAAATAGGAGCCTTGTAAAAAATGCAGATAATTGTAAACCGTGTCCCGTGAAACCCCTACAAGTGAAGATAATTTAGAAATATCCAATTTTGAACCACAACGTTCCATCAGCAACAGCAGGAGAGATTTGAAGTGGTCTTTTTTTTTGAAATCGGCCAGACGGTAAACTTCTTTTTCAAAATAAGAAGTAAAAATATCCGATAGTATCCGTTTTTTATATTCCACTTTATCTTCCAAAACAACCTGTGGAAATCCGCCATAGGTGAGAAATTCTACCACAAGTTTCTTATAACGTTCATAACGCAGTTCCGTGGCCTGCGCAGTTTTTTCTGAAAACGTTTTTGGCACAGAATAAGTTTTCCCTTTGAAAGTCATAAATTCTTCAAAATCTAGTGGAAAAAGTTCAAAGTTGAATTTACGCCCTGCCAGGCTTTCCGGGAACAGGTTTTTTAAATAAAAACTGCTGGAACCGGTAAGGAAAAATTTGATCGGATAATGATCATGAAGAAACTTTATGGCTTGAACCGTTTGCGGACGATTCTGAATTTCATCGATAAAAACAAAGGCTTTTTCAGAATGGCTTAAGCCCATTTCGGATAAATTTGCCGGGATGTTTTTAAAATCTTTTTCAGCAAATATGCTTTGATCCAGGGGGTTTTCAAAATCCAGAAATAATTTGTTCTGTGAGCTGATGTGGTCATACACCATCTGCAACAACGTGGTTTTACCAACACGGCGCATACCCGTCAGAATCACAATCTCCGGGCGTTCAATTTGCTCGAGAAGGGGAGCTAATAATTTTCGGGAATAAAGCATTTGTCTCCTGTCATTTTCTTTCCTGACAGGCAATAATACACCAAAAATACATATCTGTCAATTATCACTCGACATAAAAGGCACATAATTGTCGAGTATCACTCGACAATTATGCATTTTATCTCATACCAATTTGTCTTCGAGCAAATCACGGTTATGCGCGGCCTCTACTGCAAGCGTATCGCAACGTTCGTTTTCCGGGTGGCCCGCATGGCCTTTTACCCAGTTAAAGGTGCAGTTGTGTTTTTCGATCAGCTCCAGCAATCGTTCCCACAAATCGATATTTAGCGCCATTTCTTTTTTGTTACGTTTCCAGCCGTTGGCCCGCCAGCGTTTGGCCCATCCCTGGTTGACGGCATCCACAATATATTTTGAATCGGAGAAAATATCCACGTCACAGGGTTTCTTTAACGCTTCCAGACCACTGATCACCGCACGAAGCTCCATCCGGTTGTTGGTTGTGTTTTTATACCCGGCGGACAGCTCCCTGACCTGATCGCCATATTTCAGAATTGTTCCGAAACCGCCGGGCCCGGGATTACCGGAACAGGCGCCGTCCGTATATATTTCCACTGATTTAGCATTCATACATATTCCCTTATTTCAAATATTATAGCATATCCGTTGATTCTTTTGACAAACAACTTAATCGATAAAAACAACGGTTTAGTCATTGCCGGTATGGATCAAAAAGAAAATCGCTGACATTGTTCGCAGCGGTTCATTAGATCGTACCGCGGAAAGGGCGTTTGTTCTAATTGTGGGCTTGTGACATACGCCCTTTTCTTATATCCAAAACGGAAAAAGCCTAAAATAAAAAGCCCCGCAAATATTGATCTGCAGGGCTAAATGGTACCAGAGGTGGGACTCGAACCCACACAGGATTGCTCCTACTGGATTTTGAATCCAGCGCGTCTACCAATTCCACCACTCTGGCAAAGCTTTCCTTTTTCGATCTTCATGGGCAGAAAAGCGCGTATCCCGGTTTATTGGGGCGCGTCCACCAATTCCACCACTCTAATGAAAGTAAAAAATTTACGGATGCCCCATTTAAAAGTCAATCCAATCTGTCTGTCAAATACAAAAGTTTTTCATCTCTTTTAAGTTTTTAGAAATTTCCCGTGAACTGTTTGTTAATTCTATAGCGGATAATGTC
>CAYWBI010000112.1:0-12575 GCA_964456445.1 uncultured Calditrichaceae bacterium | reverse complement strand
ATGGATTGTTTGTGATAAGGGCCGGAAAGACAAATGTCCAGCAAGCCAAAGAAAAAATTGCCGAGTATAAGGATTTTCACCCACATTTGTTTGGGCTTATTTTAAATTGTGCGGATTTGGATATCAGTAAAGAAAACTATAAATACTCATATTACAATTATTAATTGACCAGCTTCAATCTTGGGGCTGCCCCAAAAGTTATATCTGTCGTTCGGTAACCCGGAATCAATTAACGGTCTTTCCTGTCCACACAGACATTTATAATATTCTTTTGGGACGGCCCCTTTTTATATACTAAAAGACAATGCTCATACACAACTTTCTGGAAAATCAAACAAAACGGGTACCGGGTTCACCCGCAATCTGGGACAAACAGTGGTATTCGTACGCTCAGTTAAACGGTGCCGCCAATAAAATGGCAAACTATCTAATTGATAGGGGAATTGTCAAAGGGGACCGGGTTGCATTGCTCCTTGAAAATTCGTTTGAATATACAGCGGCATATTTTGGGGTTCTAAAAGCAGGAGCAATCGTTGTTGGTCTAAATACCGAAACAACCTCAAAAACCCTTAGTTATTTGCTGGATAATTCGGATGCCCGGGTTTTAATCTCCTCAAAAAATTTTCGTAAATACCTGTTACCCATAAAAGATATCATCGACTCCTTGAACGGGGTTGTTCTTAATGGTGAAATAGCGGAGTTGAACACAGCGGATTCATTGCAAAAAATTTTACGGGATGGGGATGACCGCTCGCCGGAAATCCGTATGATCGACATTGACCTTGCAACCATCGTATATACCTCGGGGAGTACGGGAAAGCCAAAGGGGGTTGTTTTATCTCATCTTAACCTGGTAACCAATACCCGTTCAATTGTTTCATATTTACAGCTTTGTGGAAATGACCGAATGATGGTCGTGCTTCCGTTTTACTATATTTATGGCTTGTCGCTGCTCAATACACACATTGCAGTGGGTGGCAGTCTGGTTATCGATAATCGTTTTGTATTTCCGAATGTAATACTGGATCAAATGGTAAAACATGATGTAACCGGTTTTGCCGGTGTTCCATCTACCTTTGCGATCCTGCTTGCGAAATCCAATTTGAAAGGTCGGGAATTCCCTGCCTTACGATATGTAACTCAGGCCGGGGGGGCGATGGCGCCGGTCCTGCAAAAAAAGGTTTCAAAAGTGTTTGCACCGGCAAAACTGTTTGTTATGTATGGTGCTACCGAAGCATCTGCACGGCTTTCCTATTTAGACCCGGAGTGGCTGCCTAAAAAATATGGTTCCATCGGAAAGCCAATACCAAATGTGGATTTGTTTGTCGCTGATCAGAAAGGCAATCCCCTTTCCGCCGGAAAAAAGGGGGAAATTGTGGCACGTGGCGCCAATCTGACCCGGGGATACTGGAAAGACCCTAAAGAAACCGCGCTTGTTTTTAAACACGGGTTATATTATACAGGGGATCTGGGTTATATGGATTCTGATGGTTTTCTGTTTATTTCCGGTCGCTCAAAGGATATGATAAAAGTTGGCGCCAACAGGATTAGCGCCAAGGAAATTGAAGAATGTATCCTTGAACTTGAAAATATTCTGGAAGTGGCTGTGGTTGGTGTCCCGGATGATATCCTTGGAGAGGCAATGGATGCTTGTGTTGTACTTAAATCCGAAGATGCCAATTGGGAAAAGAACCTTAAAGAATATCTGAAAAAGAAATTACCGTCCATGAAGGTGCCCACACACTATAGTTTATATGAATCACTGCCCAAAAACAGCTCCGGTAAAATTATGAAAATGAAAATCATAGCACAAAAGAAGAAAGCCGATGCATAGTGGATGTACAGTTAATAACCGATGATTTTAAAAAATGGGATTCTTATGTAGATCTGCATCCGCAAGGGACCATTTATCATAAATCGGCATGGAAAAGTGTCGTCGAAAGCCATTTCAAAAAGAAAACATTTTACCTGCAAGCTATGGACGGGGATGATGTCCGTGGCCTGCTTCCCCTAGTCTTTAATAACTCAAAGTTGTTTGGTAAATCGCTAATTTCCATTCCCTTTGTAAACTATGGTGGGATGTTATATTCGAATGTAGAAGCCGAAACCATTTTACTTGATGAGGCAGATAAAATCCGTGCCCATGTAAATGCCGGTTCTGTTGAGCTGCGTTCTTCAGATAAGATACATGAGGCCCTGCCCGTAAAAACACAAAAAGTAACCTTTTATTTGGACCTACCGGAAGACGACGAAATACTATTTAAAAGTTTTAAGGCCAAGCTCCGCAGCCAGGTCCGGCGGCCGATAAAGGAAGAAATGTACACGAAAAAGGGCGGTGTGGAACTGCTTGATGATTTTTATTATGTTTTTTGCAGGAATATGAAACAATTAGGGACGCCGGTTTACAGTAAAAATTTTTTTCGGGCCATTTTACAATTTTTACCGGAAAACAGCTCGATCTTGAATATATATTCAAAAGAAGGACACGTCGCCGGGGGTGCTTTTATAATAGGCTATCGGGAGCGGATGGAAATCCCCTGGGCTTCTACCCTTTCGAAGTATAACCGTTTCAGTCCAAACATGTTGATGTACTGGGATGTGCTCCGCTTTGCCATATCCAAAGGGTACAGGCAATTTGATTTTGGACGTTGTAGCCGGGACAGCGGTACGTATAAATTTAAAAAACAATGGGGCGCCGCAACCGAACATCAACTATACTGGTATTATATTTTACCGCAAGGCGCGGAAATGCCGCAAATTAACCCGGACAACCCAAAATACCGGTTAGTGATCAGTGCCTGGAGTAAACTCCCCCTTTTTGTTGCAAATAGCATTGGGCCGCTTATTGTCAGGAATTTACCCTAAGGAAAAGTAATCCAAATAATGAACAATAACCCTGCAATAGTAATGGGTAACCTGATGATGGGACGCTGCTTTACCCTGGCAAAAATTCCATACATAGGGGTTACCACCAATAACGATAAACGGTTGTTTTATTCCCGTTCATGCCAAAAGGGATATATGTTGCCCCATCCGGCCAAAAATCAAAAGGCCACTTTTGATGGTTTGATGCGCATCGCGGATACACACGGCAATGGCCTTCCGCTTTTTTATACCAATGATGCCCAATTGAAAATGATCATCGACAATGCCGGTATCATAAAAGAGCGTTTTAAAATTTTGCTGCCCAATGATCGGTTACTGGCGTCCAGTATGGATAAAAACCTGTTTACAAAATTGGTCAAAGAGTACGATCTTCCCGTGCCGCCAACATTTCATATGGACGAAATAAAAAATCCTGAAGACTTGGACTATCCGGTGATCATAAAACCGACCAGTCGTGTGCATTGGTTTAAGTCCAAATTGATACGGGAAATTGGGGCGCAGCAAAAAATTGTTCTTGTAAAAGACAAAGAAGAGTTCAAACGCTTTCAGGAAAAACTATTCGATGAAAAAATAGACTACATTGTTCAGAAGTATATCCAGGGCACCGAAGCCAATATTCTGAGCTTCCATAGTTTTTATGATGAAAATTCCAATCCGCTTGGCCATTATTGTGGTCGGAAAATCCGTACCTATCCTTATGATTATGGTTTAAGTTGTTATTTAAAGCTGATTAAAAATGAAGATGTAACAAATACCAGTTTGGATATCCTGAAACGGCTTAAGTTCAGGGGACCGATTAAAATTGATTATAAAGTAGATGAAAAAAGCGGTAAAATTTATTTACTTGAATTGAATACGCGCTATAATATGTGGCACTATATTGGCGCCCGTGCCGGGATAAACTTACCGGCCATTGCCTACGAATATCTTGAAACGGGAAACGCAGTAAATATCCCGACAGACTATCGGACGGATTTGAGATGGCTAAGCGCTTTTCAGGATGTTCTTACTTTCCGTGATATGAAAAAGCGGCAATTGATTTCACGTGCTGAGTGGTTGAGTTCTTTGCAGGGAAAAAAAATATATCAAACCTATGCACCGGATGACCTAAGACCTGTTTTGTATGCGGCAATGCAAACTGTAAAAGGCGTCCTCAGACGACTAAGAAAACTTTTTTAATGCGCTATCTTATATTTGCAGATTTACACGCCAATATCTTTTCCCTTATGGC
Organism: uncultured Calditrichaceae bacterium; assembly: GCA_964456445.1. Classification (GTDB taxonomy): domain Bacteria; phylum Calditrichota; class Calditrichia; order Calditrichales; family J004; genus CAYWBI01. The sequence continues at coordinate 8,458 of CAYWBI010000112.1, read as the reverse complement.
CATTCTTAAAGAAGCCGAGCGCTTGGATATCGATAAGATTATTTCATTAGGGGATTTGATTGGTTATAACTCTTATCCCAATGAATGTTTAGACCTGATCCGTGAGAAGGATATCCCTTCCATCAAAGGGAACCACGAGGCACTGGTAAGCGGGACGCTGACGATGGATAGCTGTAAAAGTGAACGCAGCCAAAATGCCATCGAGATTACCAGAAATATACTGACCAAGGAAAATGAACGGTTTATCTCGGATTTACCGCAGTCGGTTCCGATAACCCGGATCAGTACCGGGCAACATGCAAGCCATAGTTCCATTTATAAAAGTATAAACACGGTTCAACGGGCAAGACCGGAGTTTATCTATATGAAAACCGTGTCATTGGGTTCTGTTTTTTTTGGGCATACACATCGTCCCGGCGTCTTTAAAGCAGACACTAAATTGGAAAACATTGTAAATGATACAACACTTGTCCCTTTTAACCTTTCAGACGAATTTCTTTATATGATCAACCCGGGCAGTGCCGGTGAACCGCGCCATGGTTTACCCACAAGTTTCATAGTGTATGACGAATCGATGGCCAGGGTGGAATATAAAATCATTTCTTTACCCTTGGCAGAGCGGAAGGAACTAAAACAAAATAACCGCCGGTTATTTGGTATTACGAGCATTTATAGGTTGCCGAAACAGATTAAGGAAAAATCAAAACGGGTTTATTATAATATCGGTCGCTTAAAGGATACTATTTCCGGCCGTGAAAGTGAATGAGCTTTTGTCAAACAATACATTACTGCATGGAATAAGCGATTGAACTTATGGGTTTAGAAATCAGTTTTTGGATAACCCTTGCTCTTATCCTTTACATCTATGTTGGATATCTGCTGTTTAATATTATTATAGGTCGTCTATTGAAAGATAAACCACTCCCGGCGAACAATAATTTGCCGAACCTTACGATGGTAATATCTGCCTATAACGAAGAAGAAATTATAAGGGAAAAACTCGACAATTGTCTGGGTCTTGATTATCCGGCAGGGAAGTTTTCAATTGTTGTCATTTCAGATGCATCTGATGACCGGACAGATGAAATCGTAAATAATTTTCCGGATAAACGGATAACATTAGAACATATTGATGGACGTAAGGGGAAAACGTATGGCATTACACAAGTTGTGCCGCAAATCGATACAGAGATAATTGTATTTTCGGATGCAAATGCCATCTATAAAAAAGATGCCTTGACCCATCTTGTAAAGCATTTTTTATCACCCGTCGTTGGTTATGTAGTGGGCAACGCCCAATATTATAAAGAGAACCAAAGCGATGCCGGTGAGCAGGAGAATGCCTACTGGGATATGGAAATTAAATTGAAGGTGTATGAATCCCGTCTTGGCTCTGTTGTCGGTGGGGATGGCGCCATCTATGCAATACGCAAAAAACTTTTCCTGCCACTCGACGAAGACGATATAAATGATTTTGTAAATCCACTCCAAATTGTATTGCAGGGTTATCGAGGGGTTTTTGAGCCAAGGGCTGTTTGTTATGAACACACAGCCGAAAGTTATGAAAAGGAATTTGGGCGCAAAAGACGGATAGTTAATAGAAGCTGGCGTGGATTAATGAAAAATAAAGCTGTTTTAAATCCTTTTAAAACAGGTTTTCACGCCTTTCAGGTTTTTTCCCATAAGTATTTAAGATGGATCGGCGGAATTTTCTTGCTTCTTTTGTTTATTCAAAATACCCTGCTCCTTGACCAGGGTGTTGTCTATCAGCTTTTTTTTATGGCCCAATGCCTGTTTTACGTATTGGCCATTGTTGGAACCCTTCTGGAAAAATTAAACCAAAAACTGTTCTTTCCGATATCTGTTGTTTACTATTTCGTTCAGGTCAATATAGCCTCCGTAATGGGGATTATTGATAATTACAATGGGAAAAAATATACGACCTGGCAGACCATCCGAGAAAATCTATGACCCGGAGTACTTATTAATGGGATATGAAGTAAAAGAAGCTAACCTGGATACAGACCGGGAAATAATGGTAGGTATTCTTGCCAACAATCGTTCCTTGGCCGATTTTGACTATAATAAACGGTTTAACTGGATCTATAAAGAAAACCCAACCGGTAAGGCCCGGGCCTGGATCATTTGGGACGACAAAAAAAATATTCCCGTTGGTTTTACCGGGGTTTTCCCGCGGCTTGTGTACGTGCAGGGCAAAGAAATGATCGTCTGGAATTGTGGCGACTTTTCAATAGAAAAAAAATACCGTGTATTGGGCATTGCCCTTAAGTTACGCAAGGCCGCAAAAAATGCGGTAAATGATGGCGTGGTACCATTTTTATATGCGCACCCCAATGAACGCATGGAACTTATACACCTCCGTTCGGGACATAAAAAAATTGCACGGATGAAGCGCTTTGCCCTGCCCATCCGGGCCAATCGAATTGTTAAGGGATATGTAAAATCTGAATTCCTGGCGCGCTGGCTATCAAAGCCCGTAAACCTGGCCTTATCCATGAAATATCGTTTTTCCACCTTCCTCGGTCTTTCCGGTGAGCTCCATAACCATGTTCATGTAGGAGAAAAACATCAGCGGGTTTTCGAACGCATGGTCAATGCCTTCCCTATTGTCGGAGACCGAAGTTTGGGCTATATCAAATGGAAATTTGCCAATAACCCCAATCGTGTATATCAGCAATTTGACATGTACTATAAACATAATCTTGTAGGAACGGTATTTTTTACGCGCAAGGAGGATGTGGTGCATATTATTGATGTCCTCATCGATGATTTTGATCGTTTTGCCGGTCAATTGTTTCGCATGTTTATCAATACCGTCCGTCCGGCATTTAAACGCCAAACCGTCTCCTTTTCTTTTATTTTGCAGGAGTATAACCCCTTTATCCCGGTATTGAACCAACTGGGTTTTAAGTTTCGTGATGATGCAACATCCGCGGTAATTGCCTATGTAAATGAAGAAAGCAACCCGGAGCTGGCAAAAACCGTTTATGATGGCCGTAGCTGGTTTATGACCGTTGGTGACCGCGACGCCTGATACGAAATACGCCCCTATATAATTCAGAAAGAACATCTTAATTAAATCCCCGGGCACAATAGGAACTAAAAATTAATATGCGGTTTTTTTGATTGTAGTTCACAGCTTACAAAATACAAAATGATAATCATGTACAAATGGAGCGAACGATGAGAGAGCAAATCCTGGAATTTCTGTACGATGAAAGTTTAAAAGATGAATTTGGTGGTCTTAAACCTGATGATTCGCTGTTAGAGCTCGGAATAATCGATTCCGTTAAAATGATGGAATTAATCGATTTTCTGGAAAAGACCTATGGTATATCCATTGATGATGACGACCTTTATCCGGAAAATTTTGATTCGTTAAACGCCATTGTTGAATTTATCAAATCAAAAAAAGGCTAATCGATGGCTGACATTCAGATACCTTGGGGTGCCTGGTACGGGGATGTGTCCCGCCGATTTACCGTCCCCGACGAGTGGGATCTCTCCATCTTTGAGATGACATCGGATAAACGATTGTCCCTTGCTGAAATTGATGTACATTTAAAGGCCTTGTCCACAGAAGCCAACTTAAAATTAAAGGAAGTTAATCGGCCAAAAGTTGTGATCGTTGTGGATGACTTAACCCGGCCCGTAATATTGCATGATCTTTTAAAATTGATTGTTCAACGTTTGGCAGCCGCGGGAATTTCTCAGGACAGCATTACGATACTGATTGGTCTGGGCTCGCACCAACCTTTAGCAGAAACCCATCTTCGTAAAAAATTAAGCGATGAAATTGTAAACACTATCCGTTGTATCAATCACCGGCCCGAAGATACCATTGGGATTGACGTGGAATGGGGCAAAACTGAAATTAAGCTTAATAATCATTATCTTGAAGCGGATTTTAAAATTGTGATCAGCGGTCTGACCCCGCATAGTTTTGCAGGTTTTAGTGGCGGGGCAAAGATGCTTGTCCCGGGGCTGGCCGATATGAACACCCTGGCCAAAACGCATAAATCCGTGTTGATGGGTTTTATGGGCAAGCTCGGTGAGGTGGAGCAAAATAAATTTCGCACAACTATTGAACAATTTGTGGAAAAGGCCGGTCTGGATTTCTTTATCGGTGTGGTCATAAATGGTGATCGTTCTCTGCGGGATATACGTTGTGGCCATTTTGTGGAAGCCCACCGTGAGGCGTCTAAAATTGCCCGGGCCTATTGCCAAACGAAAACAGACGGACCTTATGACCTGGTCATATCATCTGCTTATCCCAAGGATACAGAGCTGCTGCAAGCCGAAAATGGCCTTATTCCCATGAAGGCTATGAAAGAAGGTCTGTTGAAGCCGGGCAGTTGCTTTGTGCTTCTTTCCGCCTGCTCGGAAGGGTTGGGACATCATGGCCTGTTTGGGCCCAATGGAATGCTATACCGCAAACCGCGTCCATTGCGTATGCTCAAAGACTATAATTTTATGCTGTTCTCCGACAATATATCCCGGGATGATTTTAATATTGTTTTTAATGCGGATTATTTTTTTAGCCCTGACTGGGAAGGGCTTATCGAACACCTAAAGCCGCTATTGCCGCCAAAACCGCGTGTCGCCATATTTCCCTATGGAAGTATGCAATTAGCAGGATAATATGTCACCTACCACAATTATATTTGTTTTGATCTATGCAACGGGTATTGTTCTTACCCTTAAAAAACCACATTGGGGTATTGCACTTTATATATTTGAGTGGCACAATCATCCGCCGTATATGTGGTGGGGCAAGGGCCTGCCGGATTTACATTGGTCCATGGTAGTTTCCCTGGTTACTTTGTTGAGTCTTTTTATAAATTATAACAAACTTAAACCGCTTAAGAATGCGAATTATAATCTTATCTGGTGGTTGGTTGCCTTTACCATTTGGATGTATTTTATTAGTATGTTCTTTGCGATTGTGCCTGCGGCAAGTTATAAAAGGGCCAATAATTTTTTAAAATTGACCTTGCAGGTTTTCATAATGATGTTCCTGATCCGGGATATAGAAGAGCTTAAACAAGTCATCTGGACAATGCTGTTTTCAGTTGCCAATTTCGGGCGTATTTCCTATCAGCGCGGCGGCAATCGCTATCTTGGTGTAATAGCGCCAAGCGCAACGGAAGAAAATGCCGTATCCGCGCATGTGGCTTCAATATTGCCTTTCTTTGGCTTGTATTTTTTAACCGGTAGAAAATGGGAGAAAATTATCACACTTCTTTCAATTCCATTTTTGTTAAATCTGATTATACTTGCCAATTCCCGTGCAACATTTGTCGCTGTTCTGGTTATTAGTCTCTTAAGCCTAATTTGGATTAAGGGACGTTTGCGCTGGTATGTATTGCTGAGTTTGCTGGGGGGAGTATTTTTGTTCCTGTTTTTGGCAAATGATCAGTTTTGGCAAAGGCAAAATACCATCGAAACCTACCAGCAGGAAGGTTCTGCCATGAGCCGGATTTATCTTTGGGGCGGCGCTATTCGAATGTGGAAAGACCATCCCATTGGCGCTGGCGGTAAAGCATTTCACGAAATGGCCATTGACTATATTCCGGAACTGGCTGTACGTATGAAAGAAAAAGGTGCCAAAACTGCACATAGTACATTTTTTCTAACCCTTGTGGAATGGGGACCGGTAGGAATTTTTCTTTTATTCGGCTTTACTATTCATATGTTTATAATTCTTGGTCACATTCGAAAGCGATCACGATATAGTCCGGGCTATCATTACTATGTGGATGCTATGGCCTTGCAGTTAGGCATTATCGTTATCTTTGTGGCGGGTATTTTTCATAACAGGATTTATTCTGAAGGGTACTACTGGTTTGCGGCCTTTGTGGTTGTTTTACAAAATCTTCAGAATGATGAAATATTATCCAGTGATGAAACGATAGGCAATGTTGATAACGCCACTTTAGAATGGAAATAATTTTAAGGGCATTCCGAATTTACAATGAAAAAAATACTTTTTTTAACCACGGATTTTCCCCCTGCCAGAACTGTGGGAACACAACGTGTAACCAAAATTTTGAAATATATAGATCAGGAACATTTTAAGTTTTCTGTTCTTACACTTGATGAAACGGCGTTTAAAGATAAGTTTAATGAGTCCAGTTTCCTGGAAAAAAGGTTACCAAGGCCCCTGCCCATTTATCGCTGTGCCATGAAAGATCTGACGCTTGGATTTACATCCCTTAAAGCTATAATAAAAAGATCATCACGAAGAAAGCCAACAATTGGCACCGTTCAGGCTAAGGAGCAACCAAAGGGGGCAAAGCTTAAAAAGTTATCCGTGGACTTTACTAAAGTTGTTAATATAGGACGTCGTTTGATTTTTTCGATTCTTGAATTCCCTGATAAACACATTGGATGGATATTTTCATCAGTTGCGGAGGGTGTACGGATAATAAAGGAAAATAATATTGATCTTATATTAACCACTGCACCGCCACACTCACTGTTTATTATGGCATGGCTGATAAAACGCAAAACGGGGGTTAAGCTTGTATTGGATTACCGTGATCCATGGGCGCTTTCACGCTGGGACAAGGGATCAGCGATAAAGGCACAATTAGAAAGCCAGCTCGAGAAAAAAATTATAAAATCCGCAGATGCGGTTTTTTTTGTAACAGATAAAATGTACCAGGCATATGTTCGCGCATATCCGAATGACCATCCTGAAAAATTTCATGTGTTTTACAACGGTTATGATGCGGATGATTTTGAAGGACTTCAGGTAGAACCGCAAAAGGGCAAACCCATCCGCGTAGTTCACCTGGGCAGTTTGTACAAAAAACGTAACCCTGAAAAGTTGTTTATTGCGGTTAAGAATCTAAAGGAAAAGGGACAAATAAAAAAAGGCGATATCTGTTTTGAATTTATCGGGTTTGTAGCCACGGAATTATCATTTTTATATGATTTGATCAGGCAAAACGGTTTGGATGGATTCATAGAATTTAAAGGTAATATTGCCTTTCATGATAGTATTCGTACCATGTATGCCGCAGATGCCTTGTTGATTGTCCAGCCCTTTACCGACCTGCAGGTCCCTGCGAAACTACTTGAGTACATGTACACGCGCCGTCCGATTTTGGCCCTGGCCGAGCATGACAGCGCAACCGACATGGTCATTCGTGACGGCCGCTTAGGCTTTACCGCTGCCTCACAGGATGTAGCGGAAATTGAACAGGCAATCATCGATCTTCTGGAACATTTAAAAAATCCACAATTTACCCCAAACGAGACTTATATAGAATCTTTTAATATGAAGAACTACATCGGCAAGCTCGAAAAAATTCTCTTAGAAGTATGATATGAACAAGAAAATACGTATTGCACATTTAGTCAATTTTATGTCGCCAGCCGGTAAGGAGATGGGGATTGTCAAGCTATTGAACGGTATGGACAATAAATGCTTTAAAGGATATTTGATTGTATTTGATAAGGTATGGGACACCTTGGCGCTGGATACAGATAAATCAACGCTGATCGCGATAAACAAAAAACGGGGCAATGATTTTGGTTTGCCCGCCCGACTTGCAAGAATCCTTAAAAAGGAAAAAATTGATATTGTGCATACCCATTCCTGGGGGACACTGGTGGAGGGCGTGCTTGCGGCGAAAATGGCCCGTTGCCCGCTTGTGATCCATGGCGAACACGGTACATTTTTTGCCAGCGGGAAACGTAAATGGATGCAACAGGTTTTTTGGCGCTGGAGCGATTATCTGTTGTCTGTTTCCGAAATACTCGCCCGTAAACTGGAAAACGCCACGGGTCTGCCTGAAAATAGTTTTTATCCGATCCTCAATGGCGTGGATATGCAAAAGTTTAAACCCGATACGGCTGCGCGGAAAAAAGTCCGGGCCGAATTTAAAATCGACAACACAACGGTTGTTATTGGTACGGTGGGACGGACCATGAAGGTAAAAAACCATCCCTTAATGATCCGGGCTGCAAAAATTTTAAAGGATAAACATATTGATTTTAAAATGATCATTGTCGGTGATTCGCCCATGCACAATGACCGTGACGCCCTCCTGGAATTAATCGATACATTGGGTGTGGGCGCCTATGTCGAAATGCCGGGAAAACGTGTGGATGTTGCCGGTATGCTTAATGCATTTGATGTTTTTCTTCTGCCATCTTATAGCGAGGGATGTTCCAATGTAATCCAGGAAGCAATGGCCGTTGGGCTACCGGTAGTGGCAACAGATGTTGGTGGAAACCCGGAACTGGTTCTGGATAATAAAACTGGATATTTGTTTCCATCGGATGACGCCAATATCTGTGCAGACGAATTGGAAAGACTTATTTTAGATAAAGAATTGCGTGATAAGTTTGGTTTGGCGTCTTTGTCGGAGGCAAGGTCACGTTTTTCATTGAAGACCATGATTGATAATTACCAGAATTTTTATTT
>CAYWBI010000111.1:0-12879 GCA_964456445.1 uncultured Calditrichaceae bacterium | reverse complement strand
GGAGAGCGGAATGAACCACGATACCGAAAAGAATAAAAAAAACGCCATCGCCTTTTATGATTTGATGTTTAACAAATGCAAACCCGCCGAGGCGGTGGAGAAATATGTCGGCGACAGATACATCCAGCATAACCCGGAAGTGGCCGATGGTACACAGGCCTTTATCGCCTATTTTGAAAAAATGGGCGCGCAATATCCGGGCAAAAGAGTTGAGTTTAAACGGGCCGTAGCCGGGGAAAACCTTGTGGTTTTACATTGTCATCAATCCTGGCCGGGGGAGCGGGATTATGCGGGAATGGATATTTTTCGTTTTGACGAACGGGGTAAAATCGTCGAGCATTGGGATGTTCTGCAGGTTATCCCGGATAAAATGGCCCATGAAAACGGCATGTTTTAAGCTGAAGCTAAGTTACAGGATTTATCCATCTTTGAATAAGGGCGTTAAATGGAAAAATTAGATTATTTTGTACATGCCTCGGCCTATGTGGACAAAGGCGTGCAAATCGGAAGCGGCACCAGTATATGGCATTTTTCCCATATCCAGAGCGGTAGTGTTATTGGCGAAAATTGCGTGTTTGGCCAAAATGTAAATGTGGGCACGAATGTAAAAATCGGCAGGGGCTGCAAGGTGCAGAACAATGTTTCAATATATGAAGGCGTGGAACTGGCCGATTATGTCTTTTGCGGTCCATCGATGGTCTTTACCAATATCACGGAGCCGCGTTGCGAGTTTCCTCAACGGGGCAGCGCTTTCTATAAAAAAACACGGGTTGGTTATGGCGCGTCGATCGGGGCAAACGCCACCATTGTATGCGGCCATGATATCGGTGATTTTGCCTTTATTGCCGCGGGTGCGGTGGTAACCAAAAATGTGCCCGCCTATGCATTGATGGCCGGTGTGCCCGCCAAACGTATCGGCTGGATGAGCCGCCATGGCGCCCGGTTAACAAACCCCGACAACGACGGCGTGATGACCTGCGCCAAAAGCGGTTGGAAATACCGGGAAGTAGCGGAAGATGAACTGCAGTGTCTGCACAACCCTGATAAATAGCACAACGAGGTGTGATGTATGTCTTTGTGGCTTGCCACAGAAATAAACCGATTGCAGGATAGTTTCATCCCGGCATAGGCTGGACAAGCGCCTCCTCGGGAACGGAAAGGGGTCAAGGGTTTCTACTTACGTTTGAATTACAGGGCACACGGCTTTTGTTGTATATGTTCCCAACCCGCTAATAATAAATGATATCCGTGTGGATCAGGTACCTTACAAAGGTGGCATGGAACAAAAAACGTTCCGCTGCAATCTAATTTCTACCCTATAAAAATTGATTTTTACTTGACTTTCAGTAGAGGGGAGTAGGTTTTACGTTTTAAAAATCAAACCAATATTTTTAACCGCAGCAGTCCGGTATGACGTGGTTCTAAATTTCAATTAAAGTACAAGACTGATTTGATTTAGGAAACAGGGCTTCCGCTCTTATGGAAGATATCTATATGACAATTGAACCATGCTAAATTTAAACCGATATTTATTTTAAGCCGCTGACAATGAGAAATCCGAAATGAGAAAAACCATACTTTTTCTGATCTGCCTGTTTGTTTTATTGCAGGCCCAGCCCCAAAATTATATTTATGCTGCGCTTGTTCCGGGATTGCCTCAGTCTTCTTCTAATAAGAATATTACCCTGGAAATAAGCATTGACTCAACAGATTATTATGTTGGGCAACAGTTTACTTATTTCCTTAATATCCGGAACAACTCCAATAAAAAAGTATCTTTATCGAACTATATGTTACATCGTGAATATTTCGATATTGCAAGAAATAAGAAAATTTTATACTCAACGTCGAATTCCTCCTTTCCAATTTATCCGGGCCGAGAATTAATTATTCCTATTACCGAGACATTTAACTATTTTGATGATACTATTCATGATAGTTGGGCAAATAATAAATATTGGAGCGCTGGCAAATATATCCTGGAGTATGATTTTGGGTATGGAGAATCAAGGATTCGGTCAAATCAATTGACAATTAATATCTACCCTGTTCCCAAAAGATGGAAAAATGTATTTGATTCATTGGTGAGTTTTGGAACAAAAATTATAAATGTTTATAAAGCGAAAACGGGCCCGCAGGCAATTGAAAAATTAATAAAGTCATATAGCTTGAGTAAGTGGAGCGAGAGTTCCATATATGATAGGGATATAAGTAGAAAATTGGTAGATATCACTTCATGGGAAATATTTAATGATTTGTATAACCAACGAAAAATCAATGATTTTTTATTAAACCCCAACAGCTCATATTCCTGGGGTTTTTATAGATATGCAAGAGAACACAGGCAAGATAAACCGGAGCTATGGAAAAAACTAAATGTAATATTAAAAAAAATCCCTTATGCTAAAAAACAGCATCTATTGGCAAGTATTCAATATAATCTTGGGAAAATCAAATAGGGGAATGACAATGAAAGCACACTACTGTACGGTTTAATTTTGGGCGATAATTCCGGTACAGGAATGAATAACCCCGGGATTTATCCCGGGGAGGTACGAACCTGACAATTGGCCTGGGCTTTAGCCCACAACCACTTCACGGGCTAAAGCCCGGTTGATGGTGGTGTGTCCGTCATCCCCGCCATGAATGGCGGGGTTAGTCATGTTCCCTTCACGACAACCGCCGTACAAAACGGTGGTGACAGTCTGTGCCGGAATTATCTTCGTATCCCTGACTAACCCGGCCCTTTAGGATCGGTGGAAAGAAGCCAGCCAGGGAAGGGGGGCTTTAGCCCACAACCACTTCACGGGCTAAAGCCCGGTTGATGGGGATGTGTCCGTCATCCCCGCCATGAATGGCGGGGTTAGTCATGTTCCCTTCACGACAACCGCCGTACAAAACGGTGGTGACAGTCTGTGCCGGAATTATCTTCGTATCGCTGACTAACCCGGCCCTTTAGGGTCGGGACATGAATACCCCAGTTAGCAATCGGGCTTTAGCCCTTCAGCTTCGAAAAACCATATTTGTCCATAAACTCATTGCACTCTTCTATCCAGGTTTTAATGCGGTGATGTTCTTCCTGGTTTTTTATATAATTTCTCACTCTGTTTAGCTGTGACTCGCCTACCGATACCACAAAATACTTATCCGCCCACTCAAATTTTGTTTTTAGAATACCGGCCTTGTTTATCCAGTGGGATGATTCGCCTTTTATCATTTGCATTACTGCTGCAATACTTTGATCTTTATTCAAAGAGATTAGTGTATGTACGTGCTCTGTATGCCCGTTGATGAAATCAATATAAATATTTTTATTCTCTGCATTTTCACGAATATGTGCGAGAAATATTTTTTTATTTTGAACGTTTAGGAAGGGGACTCTGTTTTTTGTTCCCCAGACACAATGAATCCATATTCTTACATAGGACATGAGCCTTACCTTTCTTTTATTGGGCTGAAGCCCGGTAAATGGTGGTGCGTGTCGGGCCTCCCTGCCATGAATGGCGGGGTTAGTCATGTTCCCTTCACGACAACCGTCGAACAAAGCGGTGGTGACAGTCTGTGCCGGAATTATCTTCGTATCGCTGACTAACCCGGCCCTTTAGGATCGGGGGAAAGAAGCCAGCCAGCGAAGGGGGGCATTAGCCCACTTTTCTTTTGGGCAGAAGCCCGGTTGATCGCGGTGTGTCCGTCATCCCCGGGATAAATCCCGGGGTTATTCAAAGAATAAAAACAATTTGATTGAAATTCAAGCGGTTCACTTGACCGTAACTTTTGCTTATTGAAACGAAATGTCCCGGAGGCCATTCCAGTGGATTTCGCTCATTTTTAATCGGGAAGCATTCAGGTTCATTAAAAGGCGTATTCTATTTCCACACAAAACCCAGTAGAGCCAAAATTATTTTACGCTTTGTACCTGACGCAGCACCTGGCAAGCAGCAAAGGCGGCGGAAAATCCATTATCGATGTTGCTGACCATAACCCCCGGCGCGCAGGAATTGAGCATCCCAAACAGGGCGGATATACCTTTAAAAGAAGCGCCATAGCCCACGCTCGTAGGTACGGCGAACACCGGGCAATCCACCAGGCCGCCCACTACGCTGGGCAGGGCGCCTTCCATCCCGGCAATGACCACGATGGCCGTGGCCCGTTGCAACACCTCCAGGTTATGCAATACACGGTGCAAACCGGCCACGCCCACATCGATAACTTTTTTAAAAGGCGTTTGCATGGCGATGCAGACCTCGGCGGCTTCTTCGGCAACGGGCAGATCCGATGTTCCCGCGGCGATAATCAGTACAAAAGGTTTGTTTGCGTCAAAGTTTAACTGCTGTGGCGGGTTAAGGATAAAAGTCCGGCCGATTTTATTGAGGCGTCCATCCGGGAATAATTTGCGCAGCGCACGGATCTGTTTTTTTCGCAGACGGGTGAACAGCACCGGCGCGTTATCTGCCTGCCGTTCGCGGGCAATTTGTAGCAATTTTTTTATCTTCTTGCTTTCCGCATACACCACCTCGGCCAGGCCCTGGCGTAATAAACGGTGTCTGTCCGGGAAATGTGCCTCGTGTTGAACGGTGCTTAAAGCGCCTTGCATCAGTAGGGCAAGCGCCTGCTGTTCGTCCATTTTGCCGGATTTAAAATCCTGCAGCAGGCGGGCAATTTGTTTTTTGTTCATCGGTTAGCGCCCCCGGTTTTGTAACCGCCCAAATCCAGCGTCACCCATTTATATCCCCGGCGTTTGCCTTCGGCGTCAAGCCTGTCCCACAAGTGAACGATCATTGGCATTTCATCTACCGTTGTTTCGATACGGATAAAATGTCCCTTGTCGCTGGCGGCTATCCGCACCCGGAAAACCGTGCCACCGGCCCGGGCTATGATTTGTTCCAGAGCGGCAATATCCGATAAGCGCCCCGTGGTGACCGGGATGCCGCGGCCAATACGTGAACTCAGACATGGACTGGCCGGTTTGTCGGCTATTTCGAACCCTGCCGCTGACATCAGCGTTCTGATGTCATCCTTTAACAGACCGGCCTGCTTTAAGGGAAAGATGACGTGCTGTTCCTTTGCCGCCCGGTGCCCCGGACGGTCGTCGGTTCCATCCGATGCGGAATAGCCATACATGACATAGGCCAGGTTTTGTTCCCGGGCCGTTTCCCATGCCTTGATGAAGAGTTCGTTTTTACAATGATAGCAGCGCAGCGCGTCATTTTGCAGATAAAGCGGATCGCTTAATTCACTGCTTTCCCGCCAGATATGTTCCACCTCGATTTGCCGTGAAAAGGCAATGGCGTCTTGCTTGTCTTTAACCGGAAGACTGGCGCTGTAAGTTGTAAAGGCTGTTGCCCGGCCGCCCTTGTTTTTAGCCGCCTCGACGGCAGCCCAAAGTAGAAAAGCGCTGTCCACGCCGCCGGAAAAAGCAATCAGCGCCCCTTGTTTAACATAGGGCGTCAGAAGTTCTTGCAACTTCTGCCATTTAGCTGTGGCAGAAGCCGGTCTTGTTATTCGTGCGATCATAAAATCCGGGGATATTGATGGGTAAAAGTGTGGCAATTTAATGAAATCGTGGTTATGTTGCCTGTTTTTAAACGGACTATTTTTAAGGAATTCCAGCAATGCAAAAATTTATATATTTCGATTGTCCGTCCGGGGCGGCAGGCGATATGATCCTTGGCGCTTTTTTAGATGGCCTTGTGCCAGAAGCCTGGTTATCGGCCGAATTGGCAAAAATGAACCTGCCCGGTTTCCATTTGGAGACAGAACGTGTCGATCGACATGCCATTTCCTGTAACAAGCTTCATGTACGCACAGATGATAAGCAGGACCACCGTCATCTCGACAGCATCATCAAAATGATCAATAGCAGCGCCCTTTCTAAAAATGTGCAGCGTAATGTAATTGAGGTTTTTAACAAGCTTGGTAGCTGTGAAGCGGCCGTGCACAATATCCCCCTGCAAAAAGTACATTTTCATGAGGTAGGTGCGATTGACTCCATCGTCGATATTGTCGGCACATGTCTCTGCATTGATTATCTTAAAGCGCAGCACATTTATGCATCGGCTTTGCCCTCGGGTCATGGTACCATACGTAGCGCGCATGGTGTATTGCCCGTTCCAGCCCCGGCAACGTCCATGCTGTTGCAGGGTTTTCCACAGTACAAAGTTGATGTTGAAGGTGAACTGGTCACCCCGACCGGCGCTGCCTTGATCCGTCATTTTGCCAGGGGCGATTTACCGCATAGGCAGGCTTATAAAATGATACATACAGGCTATGGCGCCGGTGATAAGGATTTTAAGGAACTCCCAAATTATATTCGGATCGCTGTTGGGCAGTGGGATGATACATTTGATGAGAGGCATCTGCTGCAGTTTGAAACGCAAATTGATGATATGCCCGCCGAGTTTTTCCCGGATTTACGCGGCGCGTTGTTTGAGGCCGGGGCGCTGGACGTGATTTTTATCCCGGCCAATATGAAACATGGCCGACCGGGCACGTTGCTGCAGGGTCTGGTTCACGAAGAAGGGCGGCAGGCTATCGAACAGGTGGTATTTGAAAACAGCAGCAGCATCGGTGTGCGTTTTTTTGCAGTCCGGCGTACAGAACTGCCGCGCAAGCCTGTAACAATAAATTCGCCGTGGGGGGAATTGCAGGTAAAGGAAACACGTCATGCAGGTCAAATTCGTTTGCATGTGGAATACCGGGAATGCGAACGTTTGGCAAAAGAAAAAAATGAGACTGTCTGGGCGATGTATCAAAAAATTGCCGCTTTTGTAAAAGGAAAAACGGACTCCTACCAGGTATAAAATTGAAACTATCCCCAGCGCACGGAGACTTTTATTGCGCTGCCGCCAGCCCGTGGGATTATTTCTATATCTTCAATTCCATTATCCTTTTAGGGAGCGAAACGCCGCAATCCCGTCCAATACATTTTTTTTCGGATGGGCAGACGCGGAAAAGCAGATTCGGGTGACACTCTTATCCATGGGGATTCCGCACTGTTTTGTAAAAAATAAAAAGCGCAGGCCGGGGTGTCCCCCTGTCCAATAAGGGCTAATTTATTGCCTTGGGCGTCACTAACCAGATCCGCGATCAGAACCGCGTGTCCTTTGCGTCCTTTTTTAATGATGAAATCCCCCGGTTGCAGTGAATCCAAAGGAACGGTTTTGTAAAAATGGTAGAAGGCCTGTGTTCCGGTCCATTCAAAAATGGTATTCAAATAAGCATTTAAAATATTCGTCTTTTGTATTCGAGCCGTTTGTTTTAACTGAAAATGCAAGCCCTTAAAAAATGGCCGGATTCCTTTTTTCCAATCGGAAAAACCCAGCATGGTACCATCCGGCAGGGCCAGGGCCAGCGCGTCAAGCCGTCCGTTCTCTTTCAGCCAGGCGCTGTAAAAACGCATCAGGATATCCATGCACTGATCCAAGGAACGCCCGGAGATGTCACAAGCCGCCACGGCCGCCACCGCTGAATCTTCCCGGGTTTTAAATATCCGTCCCCGGTAATCCCGGACCGGCCCTCTCTTCTTTAAAATGGGCATTTTGCGCAGCCAGGCGCCAAAGGAGCCGGGTGGAAGTTTTACACGTGAAAAGCCTTCGGGCGGAGAAAAATGTATGTTAAGCGGTTCTGTTTTTTTTCCGTTTTGCAGAAAAGTTTGGGCGGAGAGCGGTTGAACCACCAAGCAGAAAATAAGGGTCACATAGCGCATTACAAGGGCCTCTGTTTTTGATTGATAATGTACAAACGGTGTTTATGCCCTACAAATCGCTGTGCCGATTTTAAGCAGATGGAATATTGAAAAAAACAAAATTGTGCGCCAGCTCCTTTTCAGGAACGTTCAATCCTTTTATCTTCGCATAATATTTGTCTTCATAAATTTATTTTTTTTGCAGAACGGACGTAATGGCAAATAGCCCATAAAGACAAATCAGTAGTATGGCTACCCGTCCCAAACTTTATCTTCAGGAACTGCCGATGTTTAGATTTTCCGACATGCTTTTACTTTTATTCCTATTTACGGCCCTCTATGATTGTAGTCCGAATAACCAAAAACAGCTGCGAAAGGTAGGTGTTGGCCAGGCCCGGATAACCGGGCAAATTATAAATGTTGAAGCGGTAAACGCATCCGGGCAACAAAGCGGCCCCTGCTCAGCCCATCCCTGTATCGCACGGGTCAGGATTAAATCCGCTCAATATGGGGCGGGTTTCCCTGCCTTGTCCATTGGTAAGGATGTACGAATAAAATTTATCTTTACCCTCTCTCCAACGGGCCCGAAAATGTTTCCCCGTATGAAAGAAAGATATCCCGGTTTGAAAAAGGGGGATACTTTTACGGCCATGGTTTCCATTGTACAATCAATCGATCAATCAATCCCAAAATTTCAGACATACGGCTATACAAAAATTGAATTGCCCAAAGACCGGAGAATATTATGAAGCGTGTTGCTATATGGATTTCTGTCCTTTTACTTGTATTGCTTATTGTTCCATTCTTATGGAAGGCACAAACTGAAAATCCTGCACTCCCTGCCCCTGTGGCAAAAGCGACGATTGGCGATGGAGATGATATCAATGCGCGTTTAAACTATGAAATTCTACGTTTGCATGATCCCGCAACAGGAAAAATCCCGGAGAACATCCGTGAAAAGGAATTGAAATTTGCCCGACAAATAACCGAAGGACAAGGCGGGCGACTCCGCAAGGGCAGTCCGCGGAACGGTCAGAGCTGGGAAAGCCGCGGCCCGATAAACCGTGGCGGGCGCACCCGTGCCCTGGCCGTGGATGTCCGTACGCAAACGCCCGGATCGGTCACCCTCATTGCCGGCGGCGTATCGGGCGGGATTTTTAAATCCACCGATGACGGTCAAACCTGGGCCAACAAGCTGGCGCCGGAACTGATCCATGGCATAACGTGCATCGCACAGGATGCGCGCCCGGGGAATGAAGATACCTGGTATGTGGGAACCGGTGAAACAATCGGTAACAGCGCCGGGGCCGCGGGCGCATATTTTATGGGGGACGGTATTTTTAAATCTACCGATAACGGGGAGACATGGACGCCACTTGCATCGACCGCAAACGACCAACTTCAAAGTTATAATTCGGAATTTCGCTTTGTAAACAATATTGCCGTGAATAAAGCCACCGGAAGTATCTTTGCCGCGACTTCGAACACGGTCATGCGCAGCACAGACGGCGGGGCGAGCTGGCATACCATCGTGGGGCTGTTCGCAAACAATAAGATGAGTGATGTACAGATTACCTCCGGTGGAATAATTTATACCGCGATCCCCTCGGGGGAGTCCAGTGAGGGTATCACACAACTGACCGATGATGGGGCCATTTGGAAAGATATTACCCCGGCCGATTTTCCCACGGTTTACAAAAGAACGGTAATAGCCATTTCCCCGTCCAATGAAAATATAGTTTATTTTTTCGTGCAAACACCAAATCAGGGCCCTACCAATACCCAGTTGTGGAAATACAATGACGCCGTCCCTTCATGGACCAATTTAACCGACAGTTTGCCAACAATTGGAGGAAAATCGGGCACATTGAGCACCCAGGGTGGATATGACATGGTTTTAAAGGTAAAACCGGATGATCCCAATTTCATCATTCTTGGCGGAACAAATTTATACCGCTCCACCGATGGCTTTACATCAAAGGTAGGCAGCTCAGGCTGGATTGGCGGCTACAAAACAAAAGATAGTTATGCGCAATATCCCAATCATCATCCCGATCAACACAGTCTGGTTTTTCTAAACAGCCCAAACAGTTCGGTCCTCTATTCCGGTAGTGACGGCGGCATAACACGTACAGATGATGTTACGCAAGCTTCTGTTACATGGACAGATTTAAATACCGGCTATATTACTTCTCAATTTTATTCACTGGCCATCGATCCTACTACGGCATATGATAGCATTATTATTGGAGGGTTGCAGGACAACGGAAACTATTATACAAACAGCGCCGATAGCGCCGTGCCCTGGGTGGAATTGCCTCTAGGCGGGGATGGTGGATATACAGCCATTGCCGATGGTCACACAGATTATTATTTCGAAACACAAAAGGGGGATATTTGGAAATTTCGCCTGGATGAAAATGGCAATACAACAAAAAGTGCCTTTATAAAGCCAAATTACACCACCTCGTATTTGTTTGTAAACCCATTTGTCCTTGACCCTGTTAATAACAAAATAATGTATTTTGCCGCGGGTGACAGCGTTTTCCGAAACAGTGATCTGAGTGGTATTTCCTGGGGAAACAGTAATGCTACAAACAAAAACTGGTCAGCGCTTAGCGCTTCGCGTACCGGTAGCGTTGTATCAGCCCTGGGTGTTTCCAAGTCACCTGCAAACCGTTTGTATGTTGGCTCCTCCGAAGGAAAAATCCTGAGGATTGATGGTGCGGATGCAGGTGATCCGCCGTCATTGGACGTCAGTACGGGAAAGGGGCTGCCGGTTGGCTATGTGAACTGTTTGTATGTGGACCCGGACAATGCCGATAAGGTTATGGCGGTATTTACAAACTATGGCATTCCAAGCTTGTTTTATACTACGGATGCCGGAAGCAGTTGGGTTGACGTTAGTGGTAATTTAGAGCAAAATCCAGATGGCTCGGGCAATGGCCCCTCATGTCGTTGGATTACAAAATTGGTTTCCGGCGGGTCGGATATATTTTATCTTGCCAGCAGCACCGGTCTATATTCCACAGACCGGCTTGACAGCAATGCCACCGTTTGGCTGCCGGAAGGCCCCAATACTATTGGGAACGTCGTTTCTGATATGGTGGTATCGCGCGTTTCAGACAATCTGATTGCCGTGGCCACGCATGGCGCCGGAATATTCAGCGCCCAATATAATAAAAAACTGCCCGCAACCATTTCCTTTTATTTGCATAAGGACTTTGCTACCGCTAGCGAACCCGTTGCCGTCGCCTCCGGTGATATCAATAGGGACGGTAAAAATGATATTGCCGTGGTCAATGAATATGCCCCATATAACCTTGATATCTTATTGAACCAGTCTGCAAGTGGCGATACGGCGCTGTCTTTTGCCCGTAAGACCGTTCATGTGTATCCACTGGGAAGCTATCCACAATCTGTTGCGATCAGCGATATCAATGGCGATAATATACCGGATGTAGCTGTTGCAAATTATTCAGGGGATTATGTATCCATCTTTATAAATGCAACCCTCGCAGGTGATACCGCGCTTGGTTTTATCCAAAAGGATATTGACACGGAAAATGGCCCCAATTTTGTTGCTTTTGATGATTTCAACAATGATGGCAAGCCGGATATGGCTGTGGCCAATAATTCAAGTTTTGGTACGACCGTATCGGTTTTTATAAATACGACCGTTTCCTATTCAAGCGTGGCATCTTTTTCTTCAAGGCGTGATTTTACAGTAGGCAACAATCCGCATTCGCTAACCATTGCGGATATAAATGATGATGGCAAAGCAGATATCATCGCGCCAAATTATAATTCGGGCAGCTTTTCCGTCCTGTTAAATTCGACTGTGGACGGTGATACAACGGCCAGCTTTCTGGATAAAACGGATTTTATTGTAAAAGCATATAATTACCCAACGGATATTGCGGCAGGGGATTTGAACGATGACGGCAAACCGGATCTGCTTATTGGCAATGAAAGTTCCGATGACAGTGTCTCTGTGTTTTTTAATATGACCATGACCGGGGCGGAAGTCCCATCTTTTTCGAAACGATACGCGCTGGGAACGGGGATTCAGTTCAGCACACCGAAATCCGTGGTTATCCGGGATTTTAACGGCGACGGCAAGCCCGATCTTGCCGCTGGAAATTTTTCAACACATATCATTTCAGTTTTTCAAAATACCATAACCGCCAATAGCTTTACCCCTTCTTTTGAACGGATTTCCTTTGAGACCGTGGACGCACCCCAATCCATAATTAGTGATGATTTCAACGGGGATGAAAGGCCGGACCTGGTTACCGCCAGTTGGAACCATAAAAATATCTCCGTGCTGATCAATGCCGGTGATTTTGTTACTGCAATTAAAAAATTAAAAACTGGGGCGCCTTCGGCTTTTGTGCTAAAGCAAAATTACCCGAACCCTTTTAACCCGGAAACACGCATACGTTTCTATCTGCCGCGGAAGGCCTTTGTAACTTTAATGGTTTATAACCTGCTTGGAGAAAAGGTCAAAACCATCACACAGGGACAAATGAACAAGGGCCGGTACAGCTTCCGTTTTGATGGCAGCGGCCTGGCCAGTGGCATGTATATTTACCGGTTGACAGCGCTGGACGGTCATACCCGTTTTGCGCATGCACGAAAAATGATCCTGTTGAAATAGTGCCAAATGTCCCCTCAGAAAAACATAAATTATGTTTGTTAACCTGAGTGCTTCCTGAATTAAAAATGAATGAAAGCCATTGGAATTTGATTTTGTTTCAATAAGCAAAAGGTACGGACAAGTCAATCCCTTGAATTTCAATCAAATTGTTTTTTCTTCTTTGAATAGCCCCGGGATTTATCCCGGGGACGAACGGACCGATTGATTCATCGGGGCTTTAGCCCCTTAAGTTGTTGGGCTAAAGCCCCCAATAATGGCGTTGTTCGCTTTCATCCCCGCCCTGAAGGACGGGGTTGGTCAAATGCGGCACTGTACCCTTGAGTCCGGATGTTTTCATGCCAAAAAACAATTCCCAGTCCCAAATTATCCATTTTTAATTTGACAATCCTGTTATCCTGTCTTATGAATATTCTTTCTATATAAGAATTTACCCACAAGAAACCCAGTAGAGTCAATAATAATAAGTAAGCGCCGGGGCCAAAGCAACATGAAACCAGTGGCGTAAACCAAGAACAGACATACCTGATTCATCTAA
>CAYWBI010000110.1:0-12931 GCA_964456445.1 uncultured Calditrichaceae bacterium | reverse complement strand
TTAGTGCTGTTGTCCGTTACATACAAAAAATTCAAAAAAGGAACACCGGATTTCATTAATTTTTCTACAACATCTTTCTCAACATCAACGTCAAAGCGGCCCATCAACTCGTTATTGTGCCCGGTTGGCTTTACAAGCATGGGCATTATCTGATATTCAAGCCCTAATTTTACATAGATTTCAATAAATTTCAGATCCATGAAAACTGTCCCCATGTGGGAATCCAGATGTGACGGTTTAACGCCTGTTTTTAATATACGTTCGATCTGTGCCCTCAGCTCGGTCTCAACATCTTCTGCTTTTGCATTCCGGACAAATTCTTCAACAGAATGCCATAGATATCCGTCAGGATTTAGCAGGCTTTTCACCTTGTTTTTATCGCTGACCGGGCCCCAGGGGTAGTGGGGATATTCGCATGTTAAAGTGATGTGGATGCCAGTATCAAACTGTGGGTTGTTTTTTAAATAAACAGCGATTTCGTCCAACTGAGGGGTTGGTGGCATAAGGCTTGTACTGGTAACAATACCTTTTTCCAAACTGGTTATAATTGATTGATTGACCGAGTGGCATAAGCCGCCGTCGTCCGCATGGATAATCAGGTAACGCGCATCATTTTCTAATTTCATATCAGCTATCCCTTTCACTTTTAACTTTGCCTTTTTGACTCGTCAGTGTCATGTATTCTTCCTTGATCTGGTTTAGATACCGAATCAATTGAAGTCTTTCTTTTTTTAAAATGAAAATTAAAGATCGTTTTGTAAAATGGGCATACGCCTGGTACATATCCCGCTTGAAGACTTTATACTTGTCATGAAAAAAGAGCGAGAAATACCCTGTGACCGGCAAACTGATGGCATATAACAAAGTAAGCTTTGAACTAAAGTAATGGCTAAAAACAAAAACTTGAACTATAAATATTATTGGAAAAATTAAAAGGCCGCTGGTAAGTTTGGTGAGCGCTATCTTGGTTAACCTGTTGGCTTTTCGTTGACTAAATATCATGGTAAGAATGATTGCGGGCAGGCTGTTTAACCAACCATATAAAGTAATAGGCACCCCGATAATAGAAATTAGAAGCGCACCCAATCCTCTAAGTACAACCCCGCGATGATGGTATTCCCGTATCATTGTATCACCAACACCCATTTCTTTTAATTTAAGCTTGTAATTTTCAAGTTTCCCCCACACTTCGGCTATCTTTCCCGGATCATGTTCATAATAATATTGAGCCGCCTCGGCAAGCTTTTTACTTAACATAAATTCACTGACGGGCGCCTCTTCCGACAGCTGTTCCAAAAGAGGGACTTTGTAAATATGTTCCAGATCCCCCAAAAGATGCTGTAAATTTTCACTGTCCAAATGAACAACATGCTGTTGGATTTTTTTATATATCAGATCAGTGAATTCGTGGATTGCCTTTTCAGGATTTTGTTCATAATCGTCCTTAAAATCGGCAACAGAGATTGGCCTGCCAAAATTGACAAATATTTTTCCTCTGATTTTTGTCGGGTGATAATAATTTAACCCGACGGGAACAATTTTTAAACCCAATTGCCAATTTTTCCTTACTTCAGCTTCAATGGCAATCCGGGCCGTACCCGTTTTAACTTTTTTAACCTGTCGGTCAAGATGTGTCAAACCCTCGGGAAAAACCCCTATTGCACCGGTATTATTTAAAACATCATAACAGGCCTCGAAACTATCTATATTTTTCTCTTCGGCATCCGCATTCTCATGCTTCCGATAGAGCGGGATTGTACCCGTGCTTCGCATAACCCATCCCAATATTTTATTCTTAAATAAAAATCCGGCAGCTAAAAAGTTGACCTTTTTGGGTATGGTCCTGCCTATGACCAGTGCATCCAATTTGTCATTGGGATGATTCGATGTGACGATAAACGGATCATTTAGCGGGATCTGTTCCTTGTTTCGAACCTGTATCTCATGAAAAAATATCCGCAGACCAAATCGGATGATTGTTCTGGTAATGGCATATACAATATTTTGTAACATAGACATTCCCCTAAATATATTTTACATTTTACTATGTATCCGTCTTATACAGGGAGCAAGAATATGGGTTGTTTTAGCGCAAAATACAAGCTTCATGCTTCAGGACAGTAAAAAACAAACTATGTTTCAGGTATTAAAAAACGCATAAAAAATATTGCTGAGTAAAGGTAACAAATACTTCTTCTATTAAAATTCCACTAATCTGTTTATATCGTTGATGATCTTAGCCCGCATCGACACCAGTTCATTTATCATCTGTCGCTTTGTAAATCTATAATATATTTTTTTTGATACAATCGAAAATGTTTTTACTGCTTCTAAGTACCAGAGGGCCAAATAGCCTCCAACTAACAAGGCCGAACAGATCACAATTGAATTTATTATTCCTGTAATGAGTCCAATAATTATAAATAAAAACATATAGTAAAATAAATAAATTACGACACCCGACATCAGCCGCGCTGCCGGAATGAGGGAAATATCTTTTCCTGCAATTTTTCTTCCAAGATTTTTTGCAGCGATAAAAGGTAAAA
This sequence comes from uncultured Calditrichaceae bacterium, assembly GCA_964456445.1. Classification (GTDB taxonomy): domain Bacteria; phylum Calditrichota; class Calditrichia; order Calditrichales; family J004; genus CAYWBI01. The sequence goes on along the minus strand of CAYWBI010000110.1, from coordinate 10,385 downwards.
TATTTGCCAGCATTGCCGCCAGGGCCAGGGGAAATCCTATCAACGAAACAAGAAAAGAATACAGGAATTTCACCACTGTTTTTATGCCATTAAACGGATGATCAATCAAAGCGGACGCTTGCATTTTTTGTATTAATTCAACGCTTGTATTGGCGAGAGATTTGATTTTATTGTCTTTAAACGCTTGTTCATCCCGACCGATTTTGTTTTCCAAAATTTTAATAAGCGAAAAAATCTTTTCCACTTTGTTGTTCAGGTTTGGATTACCCGGTTTTATGTCATCTAATCCAATAATTTGAAAAGCATTAAATAAATGCAGCAGTGGATCAAGGGCAATATGAAATGTGCAGCGCTCCATTTCTTTTTGAATTTCCGCTGTTAATCGTTCAACTGTCTGTTTAGGATTTATTTTATACGATGATCGATATTTTTTCAAGAGAATCGGATCGCCGAATTTAACAAAAACCGTCTGGCGGAAAACACCCGGTTTGAGGGAATTAATGCCGATCGGGACAATTTGTAAATTTAAATTAAAATCGTTTCGTTCTTCAGCCTGCAAAGCAATTCTGGCCGCCCCGGTTTTAATTGGATTAACCCGGGGTTCCGGATGTGAGGTACCCTCCGGGTAAAAGCCGATAGCGCCGCCGCTTTCCAGTTCCTTAAAACAGCTTTCAAAACTCTCCACGTTTTTATCCATCTCATCCGGAGTGTCCTTATGGCGGTAAAGCGGAATTACGCCCACTCGCGTTAAGAATGCCGCCTGTAGCTTGTCTTTGAACAAACCTCCGGCCGCTGTAAATTTTATCTGTCTTCTTATATGATATCCCGCTAAAAATACGTCCATCAGCCCGGTGGGATGATTTGATACCGTCATTACAGGATTTTTGGTTGGGAATTTTTCAAGCCCTGATACTGAAATTTTCTTATAGTAAACCCGCAGCCCTATACCGAATAAATTTCTAAAAATATGATAGTAAAATCCTTCAGTTATCATTTTCATACAAATTACCTTTTCAGAGGATTGTTCAATATAACCGAAAAAAAATATAACTACCCATGTTCTAAAAACAAAAGAATTTCGTTTTCATCTTGTATGTGACCTGTTTTCGTTTTCCAATTTACCATTCAGTTAAATTTTATCTCATCCCAATATGATATTGCTAACTCAATAATAGATAAGGGCTTTATAGGACAATATCACCGCTAACAAAAGAATTTAAGACAACGTTCACAGCCGATTCATCAGGACTATTATAGAAGCATATAAATCTTTCGTAAAAATTATGCAAGGGGCCATTTGATAGCAGAGCTGTGTTTTTGACAACCGGGTAATAGCCGCTATACTATGGCCATCTATAAAAAAAACATACCGCACTTAACCTAATTTGCTTTATTTTTGCACACTGTGCTTTTGTCAATTTACCCGGCACCATCCAAAACGCGGGGATTTATAGTTAATTAACGGGAAGGACATAGCCAAAGAATTTTTAACGGGCCTAAGTGGAGTGATGTCTTTTCGAAAGTAGCCGATAAAGACGGAACGGCCCACAACAATTTTAATACTCCGGTCAATGGGAAAATCATTTATACAACATCCCCTTTATAAATAGGGAATATTCAGCCATTTCAATTCGTTTCCACAAAGACAGGAAAATGGCATTTAGGCTCTTTTCCCTTTTTCAAATTCTAATGACAGGTATTGTTAGAACATTTGGGCCCGCACAAAGAAAATAACATTAAAAAGTGTATTCAAAAAATAATTGCTTATAAATTAGACAAGAGGAGAAAGTTATGCCAAACTATATCATTGCCTACCACGGTGGGGAAAAACCCGAAAGCCCCGAAGAAGGGGCCAGGCAAAGGGCAAGATGGCAGGCCTGGATGACCGGACTTGGCGAGGCCATCGTAAACCCCGGCACACCCCTGGGAAAGTCTATGATCGTAAGCCGTTCGGGGGTAGCGGAAGATGGTGGGCCAAACAGCTTAACAGGTTTTTCCATCGTTAAAGCCGGCAACATGGATGCCGCCCTTGAAATTGCCAGGGAATGCCCTTTTCTCGAAATGGGTACCATCGAAGTCGCAGAAGTGATGGAAATGAAATAATCTTCGGGAAGCGGCAAATTCAGGACTCCAGGTTAATGCATTTTAAGACTAAGAATTTTGTAAAGGAAAACAACCTATCTATAAGATGCTTCTTTCTTTTGCGGACAGGAAAATTATAATTGGGTATAGTTCCCGGTTGTTGCCATTTTTGAAAGGAACCTGATATTGTGCGCGGAAGGTTTTTACAATAGTGCCGTTTTGATGTGAACAACAACGCATACACTGGATAGAAAAGGAAACAGCTTTTCAAAAGAAAAGAAATAAAAACATGTATGCCATCATATTATTTGGATGCCTGATGATCTTGCTCAGCCTTATAATGATCATCCGTCCGGTGTATTGGTCTGAGGGAATTGTGATGTTTAGCGAAAAGTTCTACTTCCACCCATTCGAAATATTGAGCAGACTTGGTTTTGGCGCGGCATTTATCGTTTATACAGATCGAACACTCTACCCGGGGGTTATGATATTTATCGGCTATATCTTAATCATGGTTGGCACAGGTCTTCTGATTGCGGGGCCGGCGAGGCATCACCGGTTTGCCGCGTGGCCTGCCCAAAAATTCACACGTAAATTTCGACCGGCTGGGTTTGGTGCATTTATATTTGGCGCATTCTTAATCTATGCTGCAATCAATGGCCGAGCCGGTCCCTGATCGGCGCCATATTAATGTGTTTCAAGGGTTCGCTATAAAAACCCCCACCCGGTTTTTCCCCACCTTGATACACAAATTTATAAAAAATGCATTTATTGCTTAAAGAGCAGAAACAAGAGTAAATTTTTTGTAGGTTACAAAGAAAACAATAATATACAATCAGAAAAGAGAACGGCCATGAATCAACGCATGATAAATCAATTTATGGAAATGGTCCAGATCGAAAGCGAATCCGGCAATGAAGCGGCGTTTATGAAATATCTGAAACCTGAATTTGAAAAATTAGGTGGGTCTGCCTTTATCGACGGGTATGGAAACCTGATCGCAACATTCCCGGCAAAGGGCTGTAGCGGTAAAGATGCAATCCTGATGTCTTGTCATGGTGATACGGTGCAGCCCGGCAAAGGTATCGAACCGGTTCTAAGGGATGGCGTCATCCGCTCAAAAGGCAATACCATACTGGGCGCGGACGATAAAGCCGGGATCGCCGAGTTGCTGGAAGCGTTGAGGTCGGCAGAGGTCCGGCCACCAGTTGAAGTGGCCATCACCCGCCAGGAAGAAGTAGGGCTGTTTGGTGTAAAAGAATTGGACTATAGTTTTTTTAAGGCGAAAAAAGGCTACTTACTGGACAACGATGAACTGGAAACGATAATCATTGGCGGACCTTCATATTATGCCATCGATGTCAACATTAAAGGGCGTGGCGCCCATGCCGGTATGGAGCCGGAAAAGGGTATCAACGCCATCCAGGCGGCGGCCTTTGCCATAGCAAAATTACGCTTGGGCCGTCTTGATACGGAAACAACGGCCAACGTCGGCGTTATCCAGGGAGGAATAATACGTAATGGAGTGCCCGATAACGTTACCTTTCTTGCCGAGTGCCGCAGCCTGAATCATGATAAAGCCGAAAAGCTGAGCAAGGAAATGGAAACAATCATTCGCGAAGAGGTCACAAAAAATGGCTCCGAGGTCGAGATCATCATCGACAATAAATGCAAGGCTGTGCAGATAAACCCGGATTCGGAAGTCGTTGAAATTTCTAAGAAGGCGCTAAAGAGCGTTGGCATTGATGCAAAAGCTGTTTTCATAACAGGCTTTACCGATGCATCAATACATAATAATAACGGCATTGAAATGGCCGGAGTTGGAATTGGGGCCAGGCTGGAACATTCCACCGATGAACATATTTATGTCAGTGATATGGAAAAGGCCCTGCGGATGATCATCGAAATTTTTCGCTTATCAGCTCTATAAGTGCTGGCTGGGTATTTATGACCTTCATACGTATAACTGCATTATTGGCGATGAATTCCCAGGCAATTCATGTTCCTGCTTTCTATTGATGCACACGAACGCAGCTTTGCTGAGAAAAACCGGAATATCGTTCGGATTATAAGTCCGGTCCCCGGTAATACAAGCCAACATACCAGGTATCAGAGTTTTAGCTGAATGTGCTATGTATGCTGCCCGGGCAATTAAAATATTGTTCCAGCTCATCTATTGCATTTGCTTTGGAATCTGAAAATTTCTTTATTTTGGCAAGAAATTGTGTTTAAAATGTGCAGGTTCATATTTAGTAAAAAAAAACCCCAATGCACAGGGCACATTAGGGCTTATTGCGGAGAGACAGGGATTCGAACCCTGGGTAGGCTTACGCCCACAACGGTTTTCGAGACCGCCCCGTTCAACCACTCCGGCATCTCTCCATTTTAACAAAGCTTATTTATACAAAAGGCAGGTTAAAACCTGCCCTGGCAGAGAGGTGAGATTCGAACCCATGGTACGCAGGATACACAATTCTCAACCAAGCCGATATGGCCACTCTCGCACCTCTCCGGTTACAATGGCCCATCACAGCTTTCGACTTCAAAACAGAATGGGAATTTAAAGAATGATATCTTACGTCTCAACAAGAAAAGGAAAAAAATAATCCATGTGCCCTACCCAAAACTCAATTAAAAATGGGGGCTATCGGTTTAATGGATATTACATAGAGAAAAAACCCCATTCTATTGAAAAATGATATTGGGCCAGAAATTTTGTAAATATAGATATCCAATAGCGCTCAGCTTAATGAACAAGGGTGATTTTGATAGGGCATTTTATCATATTGCTAAGTCCTTTTTTATACAAAATGATTATCGGCAAATTGACATTTGATTTACTTCTGCCGTAATCCATGGCCTTCATACTATAATCAGTTATTTTAAATTCTTTATCCGGTTACTTTGCCTTAAAACCAAGAGTTCGCCCCCTTTTGACCGTTTACATTTTTTATTTGATTTCAAACATGATTTGTTTATGTTTTTTATTATCGGCTGTCGCTGAACCTTTTTGGCTAAATTTGGTCGGACCAAACTTTTTTATGGTTTTGCCAATTACTGTTTGGAAAAGCAATGCGGGCGGAGGGATCACGAGTATTCTTAAATACATCCATGGTAAGGAACTTAGAGAGATCGGAAATAGTGGACTGCCAAAGCCATCATAACAAGCTTAAGAATGGAGGCGTTATGCCACCCTATAATATATACTATTTGGCAGATGCAGGTTAACAATAAGTTAACCGTGGAAATTGTACTCAAATTTTCATCAACCTCCATCTGATCCCGGTCAGCGCAACAATATAAGCCGGTACCTATTTTAAAATGCGAACATATTTTAAAATTAAATAAGGAGATTAACCCTATGAATTGGTATTTAAAAGTTCTAAAAAATTATGCTGTTTTTAACGGCAGGGCACGGAGAAAAGAATATTGGATGTTCTCCCTGTTTAATCTAATATTTTTAATTATTGCAATAATTCTGGATAATCTATTTGGTACGGTTATTAATAATGTGGGATATGGATTATTTTATTTCCTATATACCATCGCAGTGCTGATCCCAAGCTTAGCTGTTTCTGTCCGAAGATTACATGATGTTGGGAAAAGTGGCTGGTTCTTACTTATTGTTCTGATCCCCATAATTGGCAGTATATGGCTATTGGTGCTTCTGGTAACCGATGGTGATGCTGAAAAAAATAAATATGGCGACAATCCAAAGGCAAATCTTTCCGTAGATTCTATCGCTGATAATGCACAGTCCCCTTCAAATGTAAACGATCGTTCAACCGCAGACACACTAATAATACTTGTCGTAATTTGGATGTTTGTTGTCAGAATATTTTGGACTGTTCTTCCAAAATTAACATCTGGTTATTATTCAACAGATTGGTTTAAGGTGATAAATTCGGTGACAGGAGTAATTTGGGCATTTATCCCACTAGGCCTGGCATTTGCTGTAAAAAATAAATCGGGACAATTGGCTTTGTTTATCATTGGTGGAATATATTTGCTTATTGGTTTATATGGCACGGTTTCCCTTATTTTACAGTAAACTTATGAGGAAAAGAAAAAACAAAACAGATAAGCGCACAAAGAATTTACCAAACACTTCTAATCAACTTGTAACACGCACAAGGTCGATAAAATAGTTTCCTTGTATGCGGACGATGCTGTTTTTAAAGTGCTTGGCAAGTTAACGTTAGAAGGAAAACAAGCTATAAGACACCTTACACAATATGACAGCGTTTTGAATATTCATATAACGGTAAACAATTTTCAGCTACATAATGATAGCGTATTTTGCAATTAGACAGAAACATACGACCGGTATAAAACTGCCGGAATTGGCCAGGCCTATTTTAACATGAAATATGTTTTTCACAACGGTTTGATTACGCTTCTTCAGGCTGACCAGAAACCCGGGGCTCAACAAGCAATTGGACGGCTGTTAGCGCCACTGGTAAAATGGGCAAACGAACATAATAAAAACGTATTAAGGGAAATGATGCCCCAGGGTAAATTTATCTTCAATACGGAGAACACCCAAAAAACATTAACACTCTTACAGGAGTGGAAAATCAACGCTCAATAATAGCATTCATTTTAATAGGTTCTGTATCGTCTAAAAAAGCAACAACCGAGGTTTTAAATGAAAGCTGACCTGTGGTATTTGTATGAAAATATGCTCAGAAGCCGTCTGTTCGAAGAGGCGGTTACACAAGCATGGCTTGACGGAAAGATTTCCGGTGAAATGCATCTGAGTACGGGAGAAGAAGCCATCGTTGCCGGAACGGTTCTGCAACTTCAGGAGGGAGACGCCATGGCCCTCGATCACCGCGGAACTTCTCCCCTGGTCATGCGCGGGGTAGATTTAATCCCGCTTTTCCGTGAATTTCTTGGTCACCGGGATGGCCTGTGCGGCGGAATGGGCGGGCACATGCATCTTTTTTCCAGAGAACATCTAAGTGCTTCTTCGGGAATCGTTGGCGCCTCCGGACCGGCGGCGGTTGGTTTTGCCCTTGCCGCCCGCTATCTTCGGCCCGGTAAAATTGCCCTGGCCTTCTTCGGCGAAGGGGCGATGAATGAGGGCATGCTGATGGAATCGCTAAACCTCGCCGTTGTCTGGAATTTACCCGTCGTCTTCATTTGCAAAGATAGCAAATGGGCCATTACGACTGTTTCGGCCACCGTAACCGGCGGCAGGTTAGTCGAACGGGCACGGAGTTTCGGCATGCCGGCAGCCGAAATCGACGGAAACGACGTTGAAGCCGTTTGGAGGGCAGCACAGGAAGCCCTGGAACGCGCCCGGACTAAGGAAGGGCCGACATTTCTTTGTGCCGCCTGCATGCATCCCGAAGGACATTTTCTTGGCGACCCCCTGTTGCGCATCACCCGGCATCCCGTAAAAGAGATGAAGAAAGTGGCCGGGCCTTTGCTTAAATCCGTTACAAAGATAAAGGGCACTTCCGTCGGCAAGCGCTCCGCCGGTCTGGGGAGGGTCACTTCGTTAATCGGCAAGAGCGCCAAAGAATATATTTTTTCTAAAGAAGACCCGCTTAAAATTGTTCGGAATAAACTTCAAACAGAAAAAGATCGCCTGCGGAAAATAGAGAATGAGGTTGGCGAAGAAATTCAGGCCGTCGTTAGCGGGGCTATGTCATCTCCGAAAAACGGAAATTAAAAAGGAAACCGCCAATGAGAACAATGACGTTTGCAGACGCCATCGAAGATGCACTCGCAACGGCTATGGCAAAGGACGATCGAATCATTATTATCGGTGAAGATGTGCAATTGATTCGCGTAAATCTCTTTACCCGTTTTGGCAAAGAACGCGTTCTTGCCGCACCGATTAGCGAAAGCGCTTTCGTGGGCGCAGCCATAACGGCAGCAATGGCCGGGTTGCGTCCGGTTGTGGAAGTTATGCTTGTGGATTTTATCGGCGTAGCGTTGGATGCTTTGCTCAATCACGCAGCCAAAACAGAAGCCTTTTCCGGCGGAAAGTGGAATGTGCCATTGGTGGTGCGCGCTGCCTGTGGCGGCGGCTATGGCGATGGCGGACAACACGAACAAAGCCTCTGGGGCTGGCTGGCCCATATCCCCGGTTTAACCGTTGTGGTGCCTTCCACTCCCGCTGATGCCGGAGGCCTGATGCTCTCTGCGTTGGAATACGGAAAACCGGTTATTTTCCTGGAACACAAACTGCTTGCCGATTACTGGCTGGATTACCTGGGATCCGGCGGCAGAAAAACCGTATGCTATGATATTCCGGAACAGGGGGCAAAAGGCGCCGTTCCGGATCAGTGGCAGCCCATACCTATTGGGAAAGCCGTTATTCGCCGTCAGGGTACGGACATCACCATGGCTGGCGCAGGGGTTGGCATACACCGGGCGCTCGAAGCGGCTGAAATTTTGGAAAAGGACGGGGTATCTGCGGAAGTCCTTGATTTAAGGACCATTTCACCGCTTGATACGGACGCTTTGTGTACATCTGTATCGAAAACCGGCGCTCTTTTGGTTGTGGATGAAGATTATCGCGATTTCGGTCTTTCCGGAGAATTGGCCGCCAGGGTGCTGGAATCCGGAATACCTGTTAAATACGCCCGGGTTTGCACTGAAAATACCATCCCATACAATCGTGACCTGGAGGATAAGGCACTGCCCAACACTCCTGCAATAATTGATGTCGCCATAAAGTTGATCGAGCAAACCTAAAATACCAGATCGGACAACGGCATAGTCGCAAAGAACAAAAGCACAGCTCAAATAAGCTACAACGAGTGACAAGCTAATCTTCAGAAAAATCGATATCTTATGCGAATGTTCAATTGGTTTCCATAGCTTTCATTAAACAATACCGAATCCGTAGGCTTAAAATAACTGCTTCGGGCAACACCCAGAACGATATCCATATTATAAAAAATATTTTGACTCATAGTGATCTTTAGGAAGTAAGCGGTATTTTTGCCATAGCTTTCATAATAAAAATAACGTAATCCGCTAGTAATAATGATTGAATTGGCGTAATATAAACGAAGGGGTAGCGAGAATTTTAACCTAAGTTCATCTGATTTACCATCATTCCTGCTCTCGGACTCGTGGGCGTTGGCAAAATAATAGCCGGCCTGAAGAAGAAACGCATAATAAGATTTAGAATTGTATTTCCCCGTCAGTTCAAATTTGCTATGATGAAACCAATTGCCGGTCAAATTTTTACCCAAACCATAATTCTCCAAACTTAGCGCTGCCTGGACATTTTCACTTTTAAAAAACCGATATTTCAAACCTAAGCGTTCAATCTCCAGGTTTTTGCTAAGTGCATATCTTATGTTGAAATAGCCTTGCACTTTGTTTTTCCGTTTGGTCATAAATGCCGGCCCAATATCAAACTCAAGTTTTCCTTGAGATAATATTAGGCCTCGGTCCTTATCATTCGCGGGATAATCATTTGAATTTGGTGTTTGCCTATATACCGGGTTATATATCAGAACCATCATTAGGAAAAAAAATTTGTTCAAGATTTTACAGTTAATTCCTATTAACAGTTATATTTCTAAATTTATAGATAAATATATCCTGGATTTTTTTAGGTAAAAAAAACAAGAACAAGAAAAACAGCTTTTTCTTCATTAGAACATGGTTGAGGTTGGTTTTTCTTTTCTCAATGATTTGATAAACCCTTTTTGCTACAATGATCGGTTCGATACCGTTCATATCATTGAATCTAATTTGTTTTTCATGGTACTTGTCAAATCCTGCATAGTCCGTTCCGGAAAAAGCATTTTCTTTGTTTTTAAGTTTTTCCAGAATGGGTGTTTTTACCGCGCCCGGATTAACTGAAACAACATTTATCCCATAAATATCCAGCTCTCTTCGCAGAGCGTCGGTTATGCTTTCCACAGCATATTTTGATGCACTGTACGCACCGACAAAGGGCAATGTTAACAAACCCGAAATAGAGCTGATATTTATTATTATGCCCGCTTTATATGCCGTTTTGAGTTCCCCCCCCAGGAAGGGCAAAAATACTTGGATAACCTTTAGCAATCCAAATACGTTTACCCTGAATTGTTGTTCCAAATCATCTATTTTTAAATATTTTAACGGGCCTTCTTTTACAATACCTGCATTATTTATCAAGGCTGATAGTCCTGTACCCTGCAATTTAGCGGCCACTTCATTTTTTGACCTTTCAATATCGGAATAGTTGCAAACATCAAATATTAATGGATGAAAATTATTGCCAAACAATTTCTTTAACCGTTTGGCATTGCCCTCATTTCTTAAATTCCCAAAAACGAAATATC